>JAYVTD010000402.1:0-3259 GCA_043774765.1 Rhizobacter sp.
TGCAGGAAATGGCACAACGGCTCGCGTCGCTGGCCCGTTCTGGCGATACGGTAGCCCGTGTGGGCGGCGATGAATTCGCGCTGCTGATGCAGCGCGACGCCGACCGCGAAGGTGCTGCCAAGATGGCACAGCGCCTGCTCGTGGCCCTGGCCGAGCCTTGCGAGCTGGAAGGCCGCCAGGCGGTGCTCTCCTGTTCGATCGGCGTCGTGCTCTACCCACAGCACGGTGGCCACACCACCGCGATGCTGCACGCCGATGCCGCGGCGCGCGCTGTGAAGCGCAGCGGCGGTGCGACCTACGCGTTCTTCGAGCAGCACATGCTGACCGGCGTGGGCGAGCAGCTCGACCTGCTGCGCGATCTGCGCATGGCGCTGGCCAAGAAGCAGCTCGAGCTCTACTACCAGCCGAAGATCCACGCGCCCAGTGGCGAGATCACCGGCGCCGAGGCCCTGATGCGATGGCACCACCCGCAGCGCGGCATGGTCAGCCCGGCGGTGTTCATCCCGATCGCGGAACGATATGGCCTGATCGCCGCGCTGGGCAACTGGGTCATCGACGAAGCCTGCCGCCAGGCGCGCGTGTGGCGCGACGAGGGCCTGCGCATGCGCGTGGCCATCAACCTGTCGGTTCACCAGCTGCGCCACCCCGACCTGCCCGAGCGCATTGCCGATGCGCTGGCCCGGCACCAGATCAACCCGATGCTGCTGACCTGCGAGATCACCGAGTCGGTGGCGATGGAAGACCCGCAGGCCACGATGAAGATCTTCGAGCGGCTCGCCGCCGTGGGGGTGCACATCTCGATCGACGACTTCGGCACCGGCTATTCGAGCCTGTCGTACCTGCGCAAGCTGCCGGCAAAGGAACTCAAGATCGACCGCAGCTTCGTGCTCGACCTGGAAACCAGCGCCGACGCGCGTGCGGTGGTCGACGCGGTCGTCAAGCTCGCGCAGGCGCTCGGCCTGAAGGTGGTGGCCGAAGGTGTGGAAACCGAAGCACAGAGCCAGATCCTGCGTTCGCTCGGCTGCGACGAGTTGCAGGGTTACCTGTTCGCCAAACCGATGTCGGCCAAGGCACTGGCCCTGTGGGCGATGGCCGACGAAGGGCCCAGCGCGCTGGCCTTCCGGCCTTCGCTGTTCGAGGAAACGGCGCCGATGGAGATGGCCTGAGTGTGAGAGTCTTGGCGCTGGCTTGACGTGTTTCCTACAATCACGTCATGAACGCCACCAAATACACCCGCGGCGCGGCCCTGCCGCAGATCCTGGCCGAGCGCATCGCCATCCTCGACGGCGCGATGGGCACGATGATCCAGCGCTACAAGCTGATCGAGGCCGACTACCGCGGCGAGCGCTTCAAGGACCACCCGAAGGACCTGAAGGGCAACAACGACATGTTGCAGCTCAGCAAGCCCGAGGTCATCACCGAGATCCACGAGCAGTACCTCGCGGCAGGTGCCGACATCCTCGAGACCAACACCTTCGGCGCCACCAGCGTGGCGCAGGACGACTACGGCCTGGGCGCCTTCGCTTGCGAAATGAACGTGGCTGCCGCGAAGCTCGCGCGGGCCGCCTGCGACAAGTTCAGCAGCGCCGACAAACCCCGCTTCGTGGCCGGCGCGCTCGGGCCCACGCCCAAGACCGCCAGCATCAGCCCTGACGTGAACGACCCGGCAGCGCGCAACGTCACCTTCGACGAACTGAGGGCGGCGTACTTCGAGCAGGCCAGTGGCCTGCTCGAAGGCGGCTGTGACCTGTTCCTGGTCGAGACCATCTTCGACACGCTCAATGCCAAAGCCGCGATCTTCGCGCTCGACGAGCTGATGGAAGAAACCGGCGAACGGCTGCCGGTGATCATCTCTGGCACCGTGACCGACGCCTCGGGCCGCATTCTGTCGGGCCAGACGGTCAGCGCGTTCTGGCACAGCGTGCGCCACGCGCGGCCGCTGGCAATCGGCCTGAACTGCGCGCTCGGCGCCACGCTGATGCGGCCCTACATCGAAGAGCTGTCGCGCGTGGCCGGCGACACCTTCGTCAGCTGCTACCCGAACGCCGGCCTGCCCAACCCGATGAGCGACACCGGTTTCGACGAAACGCCCGAGATCACCGGCAGCCTGCTCGAAGAGTTCGCGAAAGCGGGCTTCCTGAACATCGCCGGCGGCTGCTGCGGCACCACGCCGGCGCACATCGCGGCGATCGCGCAGCGGGTTGGCAAGTACCGGCCGCGTTGTGGGCATAAAGGCGCGTTGTTCGGCGAACTGGCGCTTGAATCGCAAGCTGCCTGACTACAATCCGGGCTCGCCCAAGGAGCGTTGCGACGGCCGCATCATCGGCCGCCAGGCTTGGGCACGGTGTCTCGCGCAGATGCCGATTCAACGGCGCTCACCCGACCTGACACGGTCCGCGGTGAGCAGCGCGGGCCTCGATGCGAGTGTGCTGCGATGACCAAGATCTCTGTCCCCCCGATGAAACTCTCCGGCCTGGAGCCGGTATTGATCGGCGAAGGCACGCTCTTCGTCAACGTCGGCGAGCGCACCAACGTGACCGGCTCGAAAGCCTTCGCACGGATGATCCTGAACGGCGAATTCGAGCAGGCCCTGAGCGTGGCGCGCCAGCAGGTCGAGAACGGCGCCCAGGTGATCGATATCAACATGGACGAGGCCATGCTCGACAGCAAGGCCGCGATGGTGCGCTTCCTGAACCTGATCGCCGGTGAACCCGAGATCGCGCGGGTGCCGATCATGGTCGACAGCTCGAAGTGGGAAGTGATCGAAGCCGGCCTGAAGTGCATCCAGGGCAAGGGCATCGTGAACTCGATTTCGCTGAAAGAGGGCGAGGCGCAGTTCAAGCACCAGGCCAAGCTGGTGCGGCGCTACGGCGCCGCGGCGGTTGTGATGGCTTTCGACGAAAAGGGTCAGGCCGACACGTATCAACGCAAGATCGAGATCTGCGAACGGGCTTACCGCATGCTGGTCGACGAGATCGGTTTTCCTGCTGAGGACATCATCTTCGACCCGAACATCTTCGCCATCGCCACCGGCATCGAAGAACACAACAACTACGCCGTCGACTTCATCAACGCCACGCGCTGGATCAAGCAGAACCTGCCCGGCGCGAAGGTCAGCGGCGGGGTCTCGAACGTGAGCTTCAGTTTCCGCGGCAACGACCCGGTGCGCGAGGCGATCCACACCGTGTTCCTGTACCACGCGATCCAGGCCGGCATGGACATGGGCATCGTCAACGCCGGCATGGTGGGCGTGTACGAC
>JAYVTD010000403.1:0-3676 GCA_043774765.1 Rhizobacter sp.
AACTGGCAACGGCCGCCAGGCACAGGCCGGCGGCGACGAACAAAGACCGAAGCAATTTCCGCATGACATCTCCTTGAAGCCGCAAAGGGCCCGACACCACTGTGTCGTTCACGGCGCGCCGAGCTTACAAAAAAATGGCCACGGCGATTCGTTCAGATGCCGGCATACCACTCGTAGCCGTTGTCTTCCCAGTAGCCGCCATTGCCACCGCGGATCTTCTCGAACGACTCGACGAGTTCGATCTGCATCAGGTACTTGGCGTGTTTGTAGCCGAGCTGGCGTTCGATGCGGGCACGCAGCGGCGCGCCGTTGTTGACCGGCAATGGCTGGTCGTTGAGCTCGTAGGCGAGCACGGTCTGCACGTGGTACGCGTCGTCGAGGTCCACGCTTTCGTAGTACTTCGAATCGCGCCCCTCGAGCGACGGGCCTTCCATCGAATCGGCGCAGCGGAACACCACGTACTTCGCGCTCGGCAACGGCTTGACCTGTTCGAGAACATGGGCGAGCGGCACGCCTTTCCACTTGCCGATCGAGCTCCAGCCTTCAACGCAGTCGTGGCGCGTGATCTGGGTGCGCGCGGGCATCGCGCGCAACTGGGCGAGCGTGAACGCGGCGGGCTGGGCGACCAGGCCACCGACCTGCAACTTCCATTCGCTGAAACCACCCTTGTGCAAGGCCTGGTACTCGGCGTCGCGTGGCACGAGCGTGCCGTTGGCCTTGAAATGCGCGGCCACGTCGGCCTGGCTGAATTCCTGCGCCATCGCCTTGCGCCCGGCCACCGCGCGCTGCGCCGCGTGGCTCAGGTGTTGCGCGCTCTTGAGCACATCGACGAAGGCCGCGTTGTTCGAGAGTTTGTCGCAGCCGGCCAGCGAAAACGCGCCGGCCGATGCGAGTGCGGTGCGCAGCGCGGTTCGGCGGCTGGTGTCGCCGCGCGGGCCACTGCGGTGGCCGCTCGCCATCGGCTTTTTCGGGTTGCTCATTTCGCCTCCTTCTCGGCGGGCACCGTGTACCAGCCGGTGACCATCGACCGCAGCTGGTTCCAGACACCGCTGATCAGCACTTCGAACACATGCACGCAGACGAACAGCAGCAACCCGCTCGCGGCCAGGAAGTGGAGCGTGCGCGCCGACTGCCGCCCGCCGAGCAGATCGACCCAGCCCGGCCACACCGCGGCTAGCCTCGGAGACATCGCCAGGCCTGCCACGATCACGAGCGGCAGCAGGCCGAAGATCACCACGAGGTAGGCCAGGCTCTGCAGCACGTTGTAGCGCTTCGCCGCCTCGCCGCCCGGGTGGCGGAACAGCACGTGGTCCTTGATCGAGCGGCCGATGTTCGCAAGCTCGGCGCGTGTGGGCAGCATGTCGCGCCGCAGGTGGCCGCTGAGCAGGCCGTAGAGCACGTAGGCCACGCCGTTGAGCACGAACAGCCAGGCGAAGAAGAAGTGCCAGTGCCGCCCCATCGACAACCACTGGCCGCTCGGCACGGTGGCCCAGGCCGGGAAGGCACGCACCGCCCACTCGCCGGCCGGGCCGTCTTTCGAGGTGCCGAGCACGCCATGGGTCACGAACTCGTGGCCGGCCACGCGCGTGACGCCGACCACGCCGCCGCCGGGCATCTGCGCCGCACTGATCAGCAGCCAGGGTTTGTCGAAGCTCGAGTCCTTGCCCCAGTAGAGCGCCGGATGCGCGTTGAATATCGTCAGGCCGCTCATCAGCAGCACGCTCAAGCAGAGCACGTTGATCCAGTGCATCAGGCGCACCGGCAGGCGGTGGCGGTAAAAACGCCTGGCCGCCTTCGCGTCGAGGGCCGGAGAGACTGGCGCTGGTTCAGGGTGGTACATGCGCTTCCTTCGGTTCGGGTGGCTGATCATCGCAGGCACTGGCGCCAGACCCGCGACCTTTTGTCGGCGTGGCGCGACTCACCTTACGCCGGGGTCGAGCCGAGCGAATCGAACGGCCGTGCTTCACGCCACCCACGGGCCGTTTCGCGCCCGCCCCCGGCCACCCGTCGCAGCGCCGTCGCAAGCCGACGCCGCCGACGCCACAGTGCGCTCCACACACCCCACTTCACGGAGCCGCATCATGTTCTTCATCGCCATCGTTCAACACACTCCCGCCTGGGTCTGGGGCCTGCTTGCCGCGCTGGTGGCACTCGGCCTGTGGCAGACCCAGGCGCTCGAAATGAGCCTGACACGCGTGACCGTGCTGCCGCTGGTGCTGACGGCCCTGTCGCTCGGCGGCGTGATCAGCGCGTTCGGCCACCTGCCGATCGCATCCGTCGCCTGGGCCGCCGGCGTCGCAGCCGCACTCGCGCTGGCGCGCGGCGCGGTGACGGTGCGCGGCGCTTCTTGGTCGGCTGGCCGTGGCGTGCTGCGTGTGCCCGGCAGCTGGCTGCCACTGGTGCTGATCGTCAGTCTGTTCGCGCTGAAGTACGGCGCCGGCGTGAGCCTGTCGCTGGCGCCGACACTTGCCAGCGACTGGGCCTTCGCGGGCTTGTGCAGCCTGGGCTACGGCACGTTCAGCGGCCTGTTCCTGGCACGTGCGCTCTCGCTGCGCAGCCTCGCCACGCGGCCGGCGACGCTGCAGGCCGCCTGAGCGGCGGCCTCGGGCCCAGAATCCACCCCATGACGATGTCCACCGCCGCTGACGAACCGCACGCCCCTGTGCAAGAAGGCACCCGCTTCGCCGTGCGCGGGCTGCGCAGCGCAGGCTTCGGGGTGTTCATCGCCGTCTGCCTGACCTTGGCCTACGGTTTTCGCTTTTTCCCGACGCTGTCGTATTCGGTCTGCGTGGCGATCGCTTGCTGGTTCACGATCGACAGCGCCCGCATCGCCGCAGCGCTGTGGCTTTACCGGCGCGCGCCGGCGGGGTCGATGGAGTCGATGAGCCGCTGGCCCGGCTGGCCCTGGATGGTGCCGATCATCCTGCTGGGCACCATCGTCGGCTTCAGCGTCGGCGGCTCGGTCGGCGACTGGATCAGCGGCAGCCGCACGCCTGGTTTTCTGCGCGGCAGCTGGAGCGAAGGGCTGGCAGTGCTGATGCTGTCGCTGGTGCCGGGCGTCGTGATCACCTACTGGTTCTATTCGCGCGAAACCATCGCCGCCAAGGAAGCCGCGGTTCAAAACGCGCAGAGGCAAGCCGCCGAGCACCAGCTGAGGCTGCTCGAATCGCAACTCGAACCGCACATGCTCTTCAATACGCTGGCCAACCTGCGTGTGTTGATCGGCGTGGACCCGCCACGCGCGCAGGCCATGCTCGACCAGCTGATCGCGTTCCTGCGCGCCACGCTCGGTGCCTCGCGGGTGTCGAGCCACCCGCTAACCACCGAGTTTGCGCGGCTGGCCGATTACCTGGCATTGATGCAGATTCGCATGGGCGAGCGCCTGCAGACGCACTTCGATCTGCCCGACGATCTGGCGCCGCTGCCGGTGCCACCGCTGCTGCTGCAGCCGCTGGTCGAGAACAGCATCAAGCACGGGTTGGAGCCGAAGGTCGCCGGCGGTCGGATCGACGTGAGCGCGCGGCGTGACGGCGCGCAGCTCGTGCTCGAGGTGCGCGACACCGGCGCCGGCTTGTCGGGCACACACAGCGACGGCACGCAGTTCGGCCTGCTGCAGGTGCGCGAACGGCTCGCCACGCTGTACGGCACGCAGGCGTCGTGCGCGCTCGTGAACGCC
>JAYVTD010000404.1:0-6780 GCA_043774765.1 Rhizobacter sp.
ACGGCCACCAAGACCTGCCCCAAGGTGATCGAGCACTTCGGCTCCGCCGAGGTCTGGGCGCTGAAACTGACGCCCGAGTGGGTGGGCACGGACGGCAAGGCCGACCTTCCGCTGCCGGATGGCGTCAGGCGTTATTACATCGCCAGCTCCACGCATGGCGGGGGCGCGGGTGGCTTCGATTCCAGCCTTTCAGGCGTGGGCCTGCCCAAGACAGGCCCACCGTGCCCCGGCAACAATTTCGGTGTCGGCATGCTCCCGGCCAACCCGGTGCCGCACACGCAGACGGTGAATGCGCTGCGGATGCACTTCCGCGACTGGGTCATGAAAGGCGTGCCCCCACCGCCGAGCCGCTTCCCGCAGCTGGCGCAGGGCACCTTGGCCCGGGCCGACAAGGCCGCGATCGGCTTCCCGACCTTGCCTGGCCTGCGCGCCACGGTGCCCGAGCCCGACTTCATCATGCCGGTGCTCGACTACGACTGGGGCTCGCAGTTCAACGTCCAGGACGGTTCGGGCATCGCCTCCAATGCGCCGCCGCGCATCAAGCAGGTGCTGACCATGTTCGCACCTAAGGTCGATGCTGACGGCAACGAACTTGGCGGCGTGCCGGTAGTGCTTCTGGACGCCCCGCTGGGTACCTACCTGGGATGGAACGTGACCGCCGACAATGACAGGCCCTTCCACAAGGATCAGATCTGCAACTATGTTGGTGGCATGTTGCCCTTCGCACGCTCAGCGGAAGAGCGGAAGGCTACCAACGATCCACGCCCGTCGCTGCAGGAGCGCTATGGCTCGCATGATGGGTATGTCGAGGCGGTGACCAAGGCCGCGGCCAAGGCGATGTCCCAGGGTTTTCTGCTGCCAGTGGATGCCGCGGCGCTGATCGACGCTGCCAAGGCCAGTGCTGTGTTGCGTTAACTCTCGCATCGACGAGTTAAGTCGGAGAGTTGCTGGCATTATCGAGTTTGCGCCTGGTGCGCTCGGCGCCCTCGCGCTAGATTCTCTGCGAAGGTTTTACTGCATGCTGCTGACGTTTTTGCGCTCGCCAGTTCGCAGCATTGCAGTCGTTCGCCAGCTCCGGCTTATGGCCGACAAGTGCCTTCGACATCGGCGCTCGATAGCAGTTGTCCCATGCCAGTGCACCGATAGAGCCAGACCAACGATTGGGCATCGGGCGCAAGCGCTGACCGCCCGCCGCCGTCTACAGCTCTGCCCTGGTTGTTCGCCAACTGCGGCAAGCGAGCAAAGTGGCGGAACCGGATCGGAATGGGTGGCGGCTTTGAACTGGAATGAGCGGTGGTTTTGAGCGGAATACGCAGTTTGCGCGCATGCGGTTGTCTGTAGCAACCATGCCGGCTCGCGACAGGCACTCCTTCTGTCGCTGTCAAGGGCAAACAAAGTGGCTGGAAACGGGGCAATGCCCCTTGTCAGCGTTCTCTCAGATCGCGCGCTGGTTGACCCGCGTGGAAAGTTCGTCGGCGCTCTCCTTGCGCTCGCTGTAGCGGTCCACCAGGTACGGCGCCACGTCGCGCGTCAGCAGCGTGAATTTCATCAGTTCTTCCATCACGTCGACCAAGCGCTCGTAGTAGGCCGAGGGTTTCATGCGCCCAGCCTCGTCGAACTCCAGGAACGCCTTGGCGACCGACGACTGGTTCGGGATCGTGATCATGCGCATCCAGCGGCCGAGCACACGCAACTGGTTCACGGCGTTGAACGACTGCGAGCCGCCCGACACTTCCATCACCGCGAGCGTCTTGCCCTGCGTGGGACGCACCGCGCCGAGGCTGAGCGGTATCCAGTCGATCTGCGCTTTCATGATGCCGGTCATCGCGCCGTGCCGTTCGGGCGAGGTCCAGACCATGCCTTCGGCCCACGCAGCGGCTTCGCGCAGTTCCTGCACCTTGTGGTGGGTTTCGGGTGCGGCATCGGGCCAGGGCAGGCCGGCGGGGTCGAACACCCGCACCTCGCCGCCCATGGCCATCAGCAAGCGTGCGGCTTCGAGCGTCAGCAGCTTGCTGTACGAGCGCTCACGCAGCGATCCGTAGAGCAGCAGGAATCTCGGTGCATGCGTCGAACTGCCTGCGCCTGCCAGCCGCGCGCCTGTTGGTGCGTCGAACTGCATCGTGTCGATGTTTGGCAGGCTCAGATCAAGGAGCGACACGGTGACCTTTCGCGTCGACGACGAGCTCGCCGTCTGCTTTCGTGAAGACGCCGAGCTGTGGTGACGGCCGGATCTCGAGCACCGCTTCGGAGGGCCGGCACAGGCGCGTGCCCAGGTTGTGATGGATCATGATGGCGTCTGTCATGCGCGTTTTCCTGTTCCTTGCCCGGCCTCGTACCAGCCTTTGCTGTCGTTCACGATCTTCACGACCAGCAGCATCACCGGTACTTCGATCAGCACGCCGACCACCGTGGCCAGCGCCGCGCCGGACTCGAAGCCGAACAGGCTGATCGCTGCCGCCACCGCCAATTCGAAGAAGTTGCTCGCGCCGATCAGCGCCGACGGGCAGGCGACGGCATGCGACTCGCCCAGGCGCCGGTTCAACCAGTAAGCGAGGCCGGAGTTGAACAATACCTGGATCAGGATCGGCACCGCCAGCATCGCGATCACCAGAGGCTGGTCGAGGATGGCTCGGCCCTGGAAGGCGAAGAGCAGCACCAGCGTTGCGAGCAGCGCGCTGATCGACCAGGGCCCGATCCTGGCGAGCGTGGCATCGAAAGCCGCCTGCCCGCGGCTGATCAGCGCCTTGCGCCAGAGTTGCGCGATCACGACCGGGATCACGATGTAGAGCACCACCGATGTGATCAGCGTGTCCCAGGGCACGACGATGGCCGATAGGCCGAGCAGCAGCGCCACGATGGGCGCAAAGGCGAACACCATGATCGCGTCGTTGAGCGCTACCTGCGACAACGTGAACAACGGATGCCCGCCGGTCAGGCGGCTCCACACGAACACCATCGCCGTGCAGGGCGCGGCGGCGAGCAGGATCAGGCCGGCAATGTAGCTGTCGGCCTGGTCGGCCGGCAGGTAGGGCGCGAACACATGGCGGATGAAGATCCATCCCAGCAGCGCCATCGAGAACGGCTTCACGGCCCAGTTGATGAACAGCGTGACGCCGATGCCGCGCCAATGCTGCTTGACCTGCGACAGCGACGCGAAGTCGACCCTCAGCAGCATCGGAATGATCATCACCCAGATCAGCAGGCCGACCGGCAGGTTGACCTTGGCGACTTCCATGCGGCCGATCGCCTGGAACGGCCCCGGCAGCATCTGACCGAGCGCAATGCCGACAACGATGCAGAGCAAGACCCAGACGGTCAGGTAGCGCTCGAAGACGCTCATCGGCGCCGGGGCGGCAGCGGGTGCGGGCAATGTCGTGGCGTTCATCTTGGGGTGGCTTCTGTAGGGACTCGGCTGATGCGCCCTCGACCTGCGTCGCACGGGCCATGCTGCGCTCGCTCAGCTTTGGCCGATCTGCTTGAGCTCGCGCTGGATCGCCATCGAGTCCAGGCTCCTGATCGGCAGCGCCAGCATCAGCTCGATGCGGCGTTTCAGCGTGATGGCCGTCGACATGAACGCGTGCGACTTCTCTGCATCGGTGCCCTCCACGGCGGCCGGGTCGGGCACCCCCCAGTGTGCCGTCATCGGCTGGCCGGGCCAGATGGGGCACATCTCGCCGGCGGCGTTGTCGCAGACGGTGAATACGAAGTCGAGTTCCGGTGCCCCGGGCAGCGCGAACTCGTCCCAGTTCTTGCTGCGGTAACCGTCGGTGGGGATGCGCAAGGTCTTCAGCGTCGACAGCGCGAACGGGTTGACGACACCGTTCGGGTGGCTGCCGGCCGAGTAGGCCTTGAAGCGCGGCGCGCCCAGTTGATTCATCAGGCCTTCGGCGAGGATCGAGCGGGCCGAGTTGCCGGTGCAGACGAACAGGACGTTTTGAACGGGGTCGGACACGGGATCTCCTTGTCGGTGGGTAGTTGCCGATGTTCGGCTGGAGGCGCGACTCAGCAGCAGGCGGCCGGCCGCGTGGTCACCAGGCAGTCCTTGCCCTGGCAGCAGTGTGCGGTGAGGTAGGCCAGCACCGCGTTCATGCGGTCGTAGGCGGCGCGGTAGATCAGGTTGCGGCCGTCGCGCTGCTGCGTGACGAGGCCGGCGTTCGTCAGTTCCTTGAGGTGGAACGACAGCGTGGTGGCGGCCACGCCCAGCTCTTCGCTCAGTGCCCCGGGCGTGAGGCCGAGCGGCCCGGCGACGACGAGCGTGCGGAACACCCGCAGCCGGCTTTCCTGGGCGAGGGCGGCGAGGGACTTGACGACATCTTTCTCTTCCATACTTCAATAATGATTGAAGTATTAAATGCTGTCAAGCCTCGTGGTTCAGCTTCAGGCCCGGCACCGGCCAGTCGTCGATCGCGATCAGCCGGCCGCTGCCTGACAACGTGACGAACGCGGTGCGCCGTTCCTTGCCGCCGAAGCAGAGGTTGGTGGTGAAGCGGTCGGGCAGCGGCACGTGGCTGGTCAGGCTGCCGTCGGGCGAGACGATGCTGATGCCACCGTGCATCAGCGTCGCCACGCACAGGTTGCCGAGCGCATCGACCGCCATCGAGTCGAAGCGCTGCCAGTGGTTGCCCGGCGAGGCGGCGAGCAGCCGGCCGCCGTGCGGTGACGGCCACGTGTCTTTGCGCACTTGCCCAGGCGCGGTGATGTCGAAAGCCCAGAGGCGCGCACCTTCGGTTTCGGCGTAGTAGAGCGTGTGGCCGTCGGGCGAGAGGGCGATGCCGTTCGGCGTGAGCACCGGGCGTGCGATCACGCTCACGGCGCTGCCGTCCGGCTGCCCGTAGTACAGGCCGCCGCGGTCCATCTCGGTCTCGCGCACCTTGCCCAGGTCGCTGAAGTAGAAACCGCCGTGGGCGTCGAAGACGATGTCGTTGGGGCCGCGCAGGCCCAGGCCTTCGACCGAATCGTACAGGCGCTCGAAGTGGCCGGTGGCCAGATCGACCCGCTCGATGCGACCGCCGGAATAGTCTTCGGCCTGGCCAATCGGCCGGTGCGTGCCGTCGATCTCCCGGGTCCAGCGAAAGCCGCCGTTATTGCAGATGTAGACCGCGCCGTCGGGCCCGATGGCCGCCCCGTTCGGGCCGCCACCGAGATCGGCGACGACGTGCACATGGCCGTCGGGCGTGACGCGGCTGAGCGTGCCGCGCGCGATCTCGACCAGCAGCACCGAGCCGTCGTCCATCGCGACCGGGCCTTCGGGAAACTGCAGGCCGGTGGCGATCTCGCGAATTTTCATGGGGAGTCTCCGGTCGTCGTTGTGATTCGTTGACGAGGCGGCCGCAGAATGCCGCTGGCGATGAACACACCCCCGGCCATCATCGGTTCGACTTGCAGGCCGCTCAGGTGTTTCGCGAGCACGCTCCACGGGTTGCCGAGCCCGGCGAGCGAGGTGACCGAGTGCCGCGCCGCGCCGAAGACGAGCAGGTTCACCGGCCAGGCCCAGAACGGCGCCCACTGCAGCCCGCAGGCCACGACGCGCGCGCCCGGGCTCAAGTGGTGCAGCACGTTGTCAAGGGCGCGCGGCTCGCGCAGGATGTCGTGGGTGAAGTGGAACAGCGCCGCGTCGGCGTGCCCTTCGATGCGGGCCGCATCGACCGAGGCTTCGATCAGGTCGATGTTCTTCCAGCCGTGCCGCGCCACGCGCTCGTGGGCCAGGTGGATCATCTCCGGGCTCTGCTCGATGCCGACGATGCGGCCTTTCGTGCCGACCCGTGGCTGCAGCAGCGGCAGGCTCAGGCCGGTGCCGCAGCCCACGTCGAACACCACCTCGCCGGCGCGCAGCGCGAGCCGCTCGACGGCGCGCTGCCGCACCGGCTCGAACAGCGCCAGCTCGGTGTCGTAGACAGCGGCGCGGCGCCGGTACTGTGCGAGTGCGGCGCTGTGGTCGAGTGGCGGTCGGCGTGGGGTGTTCATGCGGTGGCGTGCGGGGGAGGCGCAACGCATGCTACGCCGAGCCCGGCACCGTAGGCATCGGCCTACGCGGCTGCTTCGATGCTTCCGACAGACAGCGGCGGCGCACCGCGCGATCCTGCTACTCCTGAACCTCCACCGGAAACCGACATGTCTTATCTCACCATGACCGACAAGACCGAGCTCTACGTCAAGGACTGGGGCAGCGGCCGCCCGGTGATCCTGCTGCACGGCTGGCCGCTCTCGGCCGACAGCTGGGACGACCAGGCGCTGGCGATCGCCGACGCCGGCTGCCGCGCCATCTCTTACGACCGGCGCGGCTTCGGCCGCTCCGGCCAGCCCTGGTCGGGCTACGACTACGACACACTTGCCGACGACCTGGCCAGCGTGATCGAGCAGACCGGCGCGAAAGACGCCACGCTCGTCGGCTTCTCGATGGGCGGCGGCGAAGTGGCGCGCTACATGTCGCGGCACAACGGCAAGGGCGTGGTCAAGGCCGCGCTGATCTCGTCGGTCGTGCCCTTCATGCTGAAGACGCCCGACAACCCCGACGGCACCGATCAATCGGTGTTCGACGAGATGACCAAGGGCATGAAGGAAGACCGTGCCAAGTTCTTCGCCGGGTTTTTCAAAGACTTTTTCGGCGTCAACCTGCTGTCCCGCCCTGCCAGCGCCGAGCTGATGGAGTGGGCCAGGAGCGTGTCCATGCAGGCCAGCCTGAAGGCGACGCTGGCCTGCGCGAAATCTTTTGCGTCAACTGATTTCCGTCCGGACCTGGCCGCGTTCAACGTGCCCACCCTCATCATCCACGGCACCGAT
>JAYVTD010000405.1:0-4856 GCA_043774765.1 Rhizobacter sp.
TGACGCCCTGCTCGGTTTGCGTGACAGCCGAAGACGCCGCGGCAGCCGCGCCCGACGACGATTCGGCCGCCCGCACGCACGCAGCACTGCCGAACGCGAACACAACAAACGATGCCAGGCCGAGCAAGCGAAGGTTCACGGAAACTCCGGAAGAACGTGGTGGAAAGAAAAATACGGAGGTGTCCGCCGAGAGCGACCGAAGTCGCAGCGTCAAGCTTCGTCGGAGCCGATTTCGACCGGCCCGCGGGCCAGTGTCCAGACCGAGGCCGCGCCGGCGATCAGCAACCACGCGGCAAGCGCGCTTTGCGCTCCGGCGACGCCGCCGATCAGCAAGCCGCCCAGCGCGATGCCGGGAGCAAGGACGAAAGCGAACGGATTGAATCGCATATGCGCAGTATTGAACGCAGCGGCGCGAACTGCACGGGTGATCACGCCAAATGAATGTAAGAAATTGCGACAACAGTGTGTCAGCGCGTATGCCACCACAAGCCAGAATCACGACCATGCCCCAACAACAAGCGCCCTCGTCGAGTCGACCTGCGATCGACGTCGCCACCTTCGGCGAAGCGATGCTGCTGCTCGTGGCCGACACCACCGGCCCGCTCGAAGACACGCCCGGCTTTCACAAACACACTGCTGGCGCAGAGACCAACGTGGCGATCGGCCTCGCTCGTCTAGGCCTCGCGGTGGGCTGGGCCAGCCGGCTCGGTGCCGATTCGATGGGCCGCTATCTGCTGGCGACGATGCAGCGCGAAGGCATCGACTGCTCGAAGGTGGTGATCGATTCGACGCAGCGCACCGGCTTGATGCTGAAGGGGCGCACCAACGACGGGAGCGACCCGCCGATCGAATATCACCGCGCCGGCTCGGCCGCGAGCCGCATGGGCGAGGCCGATGTCGACGAAGCCTGGTTGCGCTCGGCGCGCCACCTGCATGCGACCGGCGTGTTCGCGGCGCTGTCGGCGAGCACGCTCGAAGCGGCGAAGAAGAGCTTTCGCGTCATGCGCGAAGCGGGCAGCACGGTCTCGTTCGACCCTAATTTGCGCCCAACGTTGTGGGCGTCGACCGAGCAGATGCGGCACGAACTCAACCGCCTGGCCGCGCAGGCCGATTGGGTCTTGCCCGGGCTCGAAGAAGGCCGGCTGCTGACGGGTGAAACCACTCCCGAAGCAGTGGCGCATTTCTATCGCCAGCTCGGCGCCCGGCTCGTGGTGGTGAAGCTCGGCTCGGCAGGGGCTTACTTCGATGGCGAGGCGGGCTGTGGGCATGTCGACGGCTTTGCGGTGAACAAGGTCGTCGACACGGTCGGCGCCGGTGACGGTTTCGCCGTAGGCGTGGTCAGCGCGCTGCTCGAAGGCCGCAGCGTGCACGATGCCGTGAAGCGCGGCGCCTGGATCGGCGCCCGTGCGGTGCAGGCGCTCGGTGACACCGAAGGCCTGCCGAACCGCGCCGAGCTCGTCGCGGCCGGCTTGTGAGGTGGCCGGTCAGGGCGCCCGGCGCTATGCTCGACCGTTCCCTCGAGAAGCCGATCAATGACGCAGCAGCACAGCGAAAACCACCCGCACCCGCCAGAAGACTGCATCCTCGTGTTGCAGGGCGGCGGCGCACTTGGGGCCTACCAGGCGGGCGTTTTCGAGTCGCTCGTGAAAACATGGCGCGAGCCGAGTTGGGTGGCCGGCATCTCGATCGGCGCGATCAACGCCGCGCTGATCGTCGGCAACCCGGTGTCGCGTCGCGTCGAGCGGCTGCGCGCGTTCTGGGAACTCGTGAGTTCTTCGCTTGCCGCACCAGCACTCGCGCAAGGCATCGGCTCGCGCGAAGGCCTGAACGAAGCGAGCGCAACGCGGGGCATGCTGTTCGGCGTGCCGGGCTTTTTCAAGCCGCGCTTTCCGCCGGCGCCGTTCCAGCCGCGTGGATCGCTGGAGGCGATCAGCTACTACGACACCGCGCCGCTGCGCGAGACGTTGAAAGAGATGGTCGACTTCGACCGCATCAACTCGGGTGCGCTGCGCCTGTCGGTCGGTGCGGTCAACGTGCGCACCGGCAACTTCGAGTATTTCGATTCGGCCAAACAGAAGCTCGACGCGCGCCACATCATGGCCAGCGGTGCGCTGCCGCCGGGCTTCGCGCCGGTCGAGATCGACGGCGAGCATTACTGGGACGGTGGGCTGGTCTCGAACACGCCGCTGCAATACGTGCTCGACCAGCCGGGCCAGCGGCACCGCCGTGTCGTGATCCAGGTCGATCTTTTCGCTGCCCGCGGCGCCTTGCCCACCACGCTCGCCGACGTGACCGAGCGCGAGAAAGACATCCGCTTTTCCAGCCGCACGCGAATGAACACGACTGTGGAACTCGACCGCCAGGTGATTGCAGAAGCCGCGCAGCGCCTGCTTGCCAAGCTGCCGGCGAGCTTGCACGACGACCCCGACGCGCGCGCGCTGGCGCGGCTGCGCTGCGAAGGTGCTGTCGACGTCGTGCACCTGATCTACCGCAGCAAACACTACGAAACCCAGTCGAAAGACTACGAGTTCTCGCGCTTGTCGATGCACGAACACTGGGACGCCGGCCGGGCCGACATGGCGCACACCTTGCATGACCCGCGCTGGCTCAAGCGCGAGCGCAAGGCCCACGGTGTGCACGTGTTCGACCTGACCGCCGACAGCCCGACCCCGACCCTGACCGCGGCCTGAGCGCCGGCCCGAACCCCTCATTCATTTCAACCCCACGCGGAAACACCACACCATGAAACTCAAGGACAAGGTCTGCATCGTCACCGGCGCCGCCAGCGGCATCGGCAAGGAAATCGCCCTCACCTACGCGCGCGAAGGTGGCAAGGTCGTGATCGCCGACATGAACCAGCCGGCGGCCCAGGCCACCGCCGACGAGATCAACAAGAGCGGCGGCACCGCGATGGCCGTGGTGATGGACGTGACCAGCGAAGAGCAGGTCAACGCCGCGGTGGCCGCAGTGGTGGCCGCCTACGGTGGCGTGGACGTGCTCGTGAGCAACGCCGGCATCCAGATCGTGCACCCGGTCGAAGACTTTCCGTACGCCGAGTGGAAGAAGATGCTCGCGATCCACCTCGATGGCGCCTTCCTCACCACCAAGGCCTGCCTGCCGCACATGTACGCGGGCAAGCGCGGCGGCTCGATCATCTACATGGGTTCGGTGCATTCGAAAGAAGCGTCGGTTCTGAAAGCGCCTTACGTGACGGCCAAGCACGGCCTGATCGGCCTGTCGAAGACCATCGCCAAGGAAGGCGCCAAGTACGGCGTGCGTTCCAACGTGATCTGCCCCGGCTTCGTGCGCACGCCGCTGGTCGACAAACAGATCCCCGAGCAGGCGAAGGCGCTGGGCATCAGCGAAGACGACGTGATCAAGAAGGTGATGCTGAAAGACACGGTCGACGGCGAGTTCACGACCATTCAAGACGTGGCCGAAGTCGCGTTGCTGTTCGCCGCCTTCCCATCGAACGCACTCACCGGCCAGTCGCTGATCGTGAGCCACGGCTGGTCGATGGAGTGACGTGATCACCTGGCTGCGTGAACCCGGCGACCGGCTCCCCGACACCAGCCTCGCGCTGCCCCCGGGCAGCGACGCGCCCGGGCTGCTGGCGGCGGGCGGCGAGCTCACGCCCGAACGCCTGACGGAGGCTTATTCGAAAGCTGTGTTCCCCTGGTACAGCGAAGGCCAGCCGGTGCTGTGGTGGTCGCCCGACCCGCGCATGGTGCTGCTGACCGAGAACTTCAAGCTCTCGCGTTCGCTGCGCAAGACAGTGCAGAAATTTCATCAAAACCACGCCTGCGAGCTGCGCATCGACAGCGCATTCCGGTGCGTCATCAGCGCCTGCGCCGGTGCGCCGCGTGAAGGCCAGAACGGCACCTGGATCGTGCCCGAGATGGTCGAGGCCTATTGCGCCTGGCACACGCTTGGCCGCGCCCACAGCTTCGAGACCTGGATCGATGGTGACCTCGTCGGCGGCCTTTACGGCGTGAGTCTGGGGCGCATGTTCTTCGGCGAGTCGATGTTCTCGCACCGCACCGACGCGTCGAAGATCGCGCTGGCCGCGCTCGTGTGCTTCTGCCGCGAGCACACGATCCCGATGATCGATTGCCAGCAGCACACCGGCCACCTCGCGTCGATGGGGGCACAAGAGATTCCGCGCCGCGCGTTCGAAGCCCGGGTGGCATCGGTGCTGGGGGCGCCGCCGATTGCCGATTGGTCCTATGATTTGCGCCTGTGGCGGCACCTCGAACCCGCGACCACAGAGGACACCGGCCTGTGACCCACCCCAAAGAACTCCCGCTCGCATCATTGCAGTTCTACGCCACGGCGCCCTACCCGTGCAGCTACATCGACGGCCGCATGGCGCGCTCGCAAGTCGCCACACCCAGCCACCTGATCAACGCCGACGCCTATTCCGGACTGGTCGCAAGCGGCTTCCGGCGCAGCGGCATGTTCACCTACCGGCCGTATTGCGACGGCTGCAAGGCCTGCATCCCGTTGCGTGTGCCGGTGGCGGGCTTCCAGCCCTCGCGCAGCCAGAAGCGCGCGCTGAAGGCGCATCAACACCTTGAGGCGCGCGTGCTGCGGCTGTGCTTCGTGCCCGAGCACTACCAGCTCTACCTGCGCTATCAGTCGGTGCGCCATGTGGGCGGCGGCATGGACCACGACAGCGTCGACCAGTACACCCAGTTCCTGCTGCAAAGCCGGGTCAATTCACGCCTTGTGGAGTTTCGCGAACCGGCCGCCGATGGCCTGGGCGCGTTGAAGATGGTGTCGATCCTGGATGTGCTCAACGACGGCTTGTCTGCCGTCTACACCTTCTTCGACCCGGAGCCGAACAAGAGTTACGG
>JAYVTD010000406.1:0-3101 GCA_043774765.1 Rhizobacter sp.
CCACCTGCTGGCGGCGGCCCTTGCTCATCGCGTCGCAGGCCATGGCCGGGGCCACGCCGCCCTTGGTGTTCAGGCGCTGGATGTAGCTCACGCCGGTCATCGCACCCGCGCCCATTGCCGGGTCGGTCTTCACCAGTTGCAGCGGAATGTTGCCCGGCGCAGCCGGCGACACGGCGAGCTGCTTGCCGGTGACCTTGGAGCCGTCGTTCGCTTCCCTGGTCGGGCCGGCGTAGTACTTGCCCACGGCCTTCTTGTCGCCGCTGTAGAGCGTGGCGACCGGGGCGACGAAGGCCCATTCGTGGGCGCCGGCCATGTCTTTCTTCTCGCGGCATTCGTAGGTGATCTCGCCGATGCCGGTGGTCGACATCATCAGCTTCTGGCCGGCCGGAACACGCACCGGCTCGGGCAGTGCGGCGTTGTCGACTTTCATCATCATCGGGGCGCCGGCACAGGCCGACAGGGCGATGGCGGCTGCGATCATCGAGAGTTTTTTCATGGGGGCTCCTGGAGGTTGGGGGTGCGGTCTGCGGCAAGCGTTGCACACGTTCGCGCGCTCGCGCGCTCGCACTTCGCCCCTTACGCAGCCCCGCGCCGATCAGATGCAGCGGCCGTGGGCAAGCGGCAGGCGAAAAAAAGCCGGCTCGCAAGCCGGCTGTCTCGCGGGGCGACGCGCCTTACTTGGCGTTGCTCACCATGTAGGTGACCACGGCCTTGATCTCGGCCTCGCTGGCGGACGAACCGCCCTTGGGCGGCATCGCGCCCTTGCCATTGACCACGCTCGCGGTCAGACCGTCGATGCCAAGGGCCAGACGCGGTGCCCAAGCGGCCTTGTCGCCGAGCTTGGGCGCACCGGCCAAACCCGCCACATGGCAGGCCTGGCACAGGTTGGTGTAGAGCGCGGGCACGGCCTCGGCCTTCGCGGCCGGGGCTGCCGCCATCGCGGCGACCACCGCGACCGCTGCAGGCGCTGCAGAGGCGGCCGGGGCCGGTGTGGCGGCCGCGGTCGGTGCGGCATCGGCCGCTGCGGCGGCCGGGGCCTTGGGCTCGTCGAACTTGCCGCCGGCCTTGTTGGCCATGTAGACCACCGCGCGGCCGATTTCCAGGTCGGCATAGTCGCCACCGCCCTGGGCACCCATCTGGCCCTTGCCGGCCAGCGCCGACTTCAGCAGCGCGTCGTAGCCGGTCTTGATGCGCGGGCCCCAGGCGTCGGCGTCCCCGAGTTTGGGCGCACCCACCAGGCCGGCGCTGTGGCAGGCCGTGCAGGCGGCCGCGAAGACCTGCTCGCCGGTCTTCAGCGTCGAGAGGTCGGAAGCGTCTTTCACCTGCACCTTCCCGACCGGCTGGATGCGCTGCGCCACCGCTTCGGGCGTGAGGCCGGTGCTGCCGGCGGCGGGTCGGTGGTCGGTGGTCACGTATTCGACCAGCAACAGGATCACGATGATCGGCAAGACGAACGCGTAGAGCACCGCCAGGATCAGCTGCTTCGGCGTCTTGATCGGGCCTTCGTGCGGGCCGTCGGTGTCGTGCGGGGTGTGGGCGTCGCTCATGAGATCCTCAACTGCGAAATTCGGCTGCGCTGCTGCGCAAAAACCCGCGAATTATAGGGCCCTCGCCCCGGGTCGGCCCGGGCTGGGGCCACGGCTGCGCCGTGCGCCGTTGATCGGTCTACAGTCACGGCTTCGCGCTGCCGATTCCCGAGGAGACCTGCATGTTCAAAGCCCTGGTGCTCGACAAAACTCCCGACTTCTCCGTCTCGCTCCGCGAGGTCGACGATGCCTTCCTGCCCGAGGGCGACGTGACCATCGACGTCGAGTACTCCACGCTCAACTACAAAGACGGCCTGGCCATCACCAACCGCTCGCCGGTCGTGCGCAGCTGGCCGATGGTGGCTGGCATCGACGGCAGCGGCACGGTGACCGCGAGCAGCCACCCGGCATGGAAGGTCGGCGATGCGGTCGTGCACAACGGCTTCGGTGTCGGCGAAACGCACAAGGGTTGCCTGGCCGAGCGCGCGCGGCTGAAAGGCGACTGGCTGGTGCGCCGGCCGGCCGCCTTCAGCGCGCGCCAGGCGATGGCCATCGGCACCGCGGGCTACACGGCGATGCTGTGTGTGTTGGCGCTCGAGCGCCACGGCGTGAGGCCGGGCGACGGCGAGGTTCTGGTCACCGGCGCGACCGGCGGAGTCGGCTCGGTGGCGGTGGCGCTGCTCGCCAAGCTCGGCCACACGGTGGTGGCCGCCACCGGCAAGGTCAACGAGGTCGGTTACCTGCAGGGCCTGGGGGCCACGCGTGTCATCGACCGCGGTGAACTCTCGGCGCCCGGCAAGCCACTGCAGAAAGAACGCTGGGCCGCGGTGGTCGACGCGGTCGGCAGCCACACGCTCGCCAACGCCTGCGCGCAAACGCGCTACGGTGGCGCGGTGGCCGCTTGCGGCTTGGCGCAGGGGTTCGACTTGCCCGCAACGGTGATGCCTTTCATCCTGCGCGCGATCGCCCTGCTCGGCGTCGACAGCGTGATGGCGCCGCATGCGTTGCGCGAGCAGGCCTGGGCGCGCCTGGCGACCGACCTGGACCCTGTGTTGCTCGAATCGATCACGACCGAGGTGGCGCTGGCCGACGCCGTCGACGCCGCGCAGCGGCTGATGGACGGCAGCGTGCGCGGCCGCATCGTGGTGCGCACGAAGGGCTGAACGAAGCGCCCGCTAGAATCGTGCCACGGCAAGCGACCGTGGTGAAGTGGATATCATTGGGCCCTCCGAAGGCTTAGGCGCAGGTTCGATTCCTGCCGGTCGCACCAGGCGCGTTCAGTGCGCCATGCCGGTACCGGTTCGATAACGACTCTCCTCAGCACAGTGGGGGCGCGGATCACTCGCCGCAGTGACCTGACGCGCGTCTGGCGCGCCATCACGTCACAGCGATTTGAGGTACTGCGCCAGATCGGTCTTCTGGGCCGCCGTCAGGCCCAGTGTCAACCTGGTGTCGTAGGTCTGGATCACCGCCTCGACGGTCGGCGCGGTGCCGTTGTGGAAATAGGGTGCGTGCTGCCAGAGCCCGCGCAAAGGCGCCGTCCGGTACTGCTTGGTGGCACTGCGCGAGGCGTAG
>JAYVTD010000407.1:0-3816 GCA_043774765.1 Rhizobacter sp.
GGCATCAAGACCGTGTATGTGACCGGCCTGGCCACCGACTTCTGCGTCGCGTGGACGGCGATGGACGCGCGCAAGGCCGGCTTCACCGTCTGCGTGATCGAAGACGCCACGCGCGCCATCGACCTGAACGGCTCGCTCGCCGCGGCCTGGAAAGCGATGGTGGCCAAGGGCGTGAAACGCATCCAGTCCACCGACCTCGCCTGAGGCTTCCAGCATGGGTCACGAGGCTTCCGGTGCGGTGGCTGACAGCATTGCGCTGGTGGTCAACGGCCGGGCCGTGTCGCTCGCGGTGCCGCGTGATGCGCCGCTGCTCACGGTGCTGCGCAACGACCTGCAACTGAACGCGCCGAAGTACGGTTGCGGGCTTGGCGAGTGCGGGGCCTGCACGGTGTTCGTCGACGGGGTCGAAGCGCGCGCGTGCGTGATTCCGGTCGGCGGTGTCGAGGGGCGCAGCATCACCACGCTCGAAGGGTTAGGCGCAGCGGGTGAACTTCACCCGGTTCAACAGGCCTTCATCGAAGCGCAAGCGGCACAGTGCGGCTACTGCCTGAACGGCATGATCATGAGCACGGTCGCTCTGCTGAAGCGCCACCCGAACCCGACCGAGCAGCAGGCGCGCAGTGCGCTCGCCCACAACTTGTGCCGCTGTGGTGCGCATCTCGAAATCCTGCAGGCCGTGCAACGCGCGGCCGAGTTGATGCACAAGACATGACGACCCGTCGAGCCGACACGCCGAAGAGCCGCGCCGATTTGCGCGCCGCGCTCGGCGTATTGCTCGTCACGCGCACGCCACCACTTCCCGGCCCACCGGTCGCCGGCCAGCCCGCCGCCGTGCCCGCCAACCCGGCCGAAGGCGCCGAGATATTGATCGCGGTGTGGGACGACGGCAGTGTCACTGCGCTGCACGGCCACGTCGACCTCGGCACCGGCCTGCGCACCGCGCTCGCGCAGATCGTGGCCGAAGAACTCGAGGTCGAGCTGGGCGCAGTCAACATGGTGCTGGGCAGCACCACGCTCGCGCCGAACCAGGGCGCAACGATCGCGAGCGCCTCGATCCAGATTCACGCGGTGCCGCTGCGGCAGGCGGCGGCGCAGGCGCGGGCCTGGTTGGTCGCGCAGGCAGCCGGAGCGCGTGTCGATCATCACGCGCTGATTAACGGCCGGCACATCGACCTCGTGCTCTCGTTCGATGCGCCCTTGAAGTTGCCCGGCGACTATCGCCTTGTCGGCACCGACGCACCACGCGTCGACCTGAGCGCCAAGGCGACCGGCGCAGAAACCTTCGTGCACGACAAGCGCCTGCCCGGCATGCTGCACGGCCGTGTCGTGCGCCCGCCGTATGCCGGCGTCGACGCGGGCGAGTTCGTCGGCAACACGCTCGAATCGGTCGATGAAAGTTCGATCGCACACATCCCCGGCATCCGTGCGGTCGTCGTGGTCCGCGACTTCATTGGCATCGTCGCCGAACGCGAAGAACACGCCGAGGCCGCGATGCGCGAGCTCAAGGTGGCGTGGAAGCCGTGGCCCGGCATGCAGCCGCTCGGTGACCTGCCTTATGCGCTGCGCAACAACCCGGCCACGCGCCGTGTGTTGCTGGAGCGGGGCGATGTGGACAACGCCATCGCCAACGCCGAAACAAAGATGCAGCGCGACTATGTCTGGCCCTACCAGCTGCACGCCGCCATCGGCCCGTCGTGCGCGCTGGCCGACTGGCACGAAGCTGCGATGACCGTGTGGGCCGGCACGCAGAACCCGCACGTGCTGCGCGCCGACCTCGCGCTGCTCACCGGCCTGCCCGACACGGCCATCGACGTGATCCGCATGGAAGCCGCCGGTTGTTATGGCCGCAACTGCGCCGACGACGTGGCGGCCGATGCGGCGCTGCTGTCGCGCGCCGTGCGCGCCCCTGTGCGGGTGCAGCTCTCGCGCGAGCAGGAACACCTGTGGGAACCCAAGGGTGCAGCGCAGCTGATGCAGGTGAACGGCGGGCTGAACGCCGATGCCAGCGTCGCGGCCTACGACTTTCAGACCTCGTATCCGTCGAACGGCGCGCCCACGCTGGCACTGCTGCTCACGCGCACGGTCGAGCCGGTATCGACCGCCTACGAGATGGGCGACCGCACGGCCGTGCCGCCCTATGACTACGGGAACCTGCGCGTCGTTGCCAACGACATGGCGCCGATCCTGCGCGCTTCGTGGCTGCGCGGTGTGTCGGCGCTGCCGAACGCGTTCGCGCACGAGTCGTATGTGGACGAGCTGGCCACGGCCGCCGGTGCCGACCCGGTGGCGTTCCGCCTGCGGCACCTGAACGATGAACGCGCGAGCGATCTGGTGAAGGCCACCGCCGGCCGCGCTGGCTGGCTCGCCCACACGCAGCCGCAGCAACAGGCGAGCGAGGGCCAGGTGCTCAAGGGTCAGGGCTTCGCCTACGCGCGCTACGTGCACAGCAAGTTCCCCGGCTTCGGCGCGGCCTGGGCGGCGTGGGTGGCCGACGTGGAAGTGAACCGCGAGACCGGCGAAGTGCATGTGAGCCGCGTCGTCGTCGGCCACGACGCAGGCTTGATGATCAACCCCGCCGGCGTGCAGCACCAGATCCACGGCAACGTGCTGCAGACCACCAGCCGCGCGCTGAAGGAATCGCTGCCGCTCGACGCGAAGACGAACCTGCCGGTGAGCCGCGAATGGGGCAGCTACCCGATCCTGAGTTTCCGCGAGGTGCCGGTCGTTGAAGTGATGATGATGCCGCGGCCGGGCGAGCCGCCGCTCGGGGCCGGCGAGTCGTCGTCGGTGCCGGGCACCGCAGCGATCGCGAATGCGATCTTCGACGCGACCGGTGTGCGTTTTCGCGAACCGCCGTTCACGCCCGAGCTGGTGCGAGCGGCGTTGAACGTGTCGACGCAATCGAGCGCGGCGCCGCCACTGCTCGCCGGCGCCGAGCCCACACCACCCGCCAACGCCCCGTGGCCACGCCGGCGCAGCGTGTCGGCGAAAGCCGCCGCACTCGCGGCCGCCATGATCGGCCTCGGCGCCGCGCTGCTCGGCTGGCGCCCGGCCATCGCGCCGGTGGCGGCGACGAGCGCGAGCGTCTACGCCGCCGCCACGATCGATCGTGGCCGTGTGCTCGCTGCCGCGGGCGACTGTCTCGCCTGCCACACCGCACCCGGCGGCGTGCCCAACGCCGGCGGTCGCAAGATGGAAACCCCGTTTGGCACCGTCGTCTCCACCAACCTCACGCCCGACCTGGCCACCGGCATCGGCGTGTGGTCGTTCAGCGCGTTCCAGCGCGCGATGCGCGAAGGCGTATCGCGCGACGGCAAACACCTGTACCCGGCGTTCCCGTACACCGCGTTCACGCAGGCGACCGACGACGACCTGACGGCGCTGTATGCCTACCTGATGGCGCAGCCGGCGGTTTCATCGAGCGTGCCAGAAACGAAGCTCGCATTCCCCTTCAGCGTGCGCCCGCTGATGGCGCTCTGGAACGCGCTCTACCTCGCGCCCGGCCCGGTGCCGGCGCTCGCGACGCAGTCGGCCGAATGGAACCGCGGCGCCTACCTCGTCAACGGCCTGGGCCACTGCGGTGGCTGCCACACGCCACGCAACGCACTTGGCGCCGAGCAGGATCGCGGCGCTTACCTGGCAGGGGCGATGGTCGACGGCTGGGAAGCGCCGTCGCTCACGTCACTGAGCCACGCGCCGGTGCCGTGGACCGAGGCGGAGCTTTTCAGCTACCTGCGCTTCGGCCATTCGGCCGAGCACGGCGTTGCTGCCGGGCCGATGGCGCCGGTGGTGCAGCAACTCGGGCAGCTGCCCGAG
>JAYVTD010000408.1:0-4441 GCA_043774765.1 Rhizobacter sp.
CGTCGCTGCGCGACCTGGCGCGGCTCAGCGCCGCCCAATGGTCGGCCGTGCTGCTGGCCGAGCCGGCACGCGCCGCCGGCTGGATGGCGGTGGCGGCCCGCCTCGGCCACGCCGAAGCGCAGGCCGTGTGGGGCCAGTGGCTGCTCGACGGCCACGGCACGGCGCGCAACCCGGCGGCCGCGCTGAGCTGGTTCGAATCGGCGGCGCGGCAGGGCCACGCAATGGGCATGAACATGGCCGGGCGTTGCCACGAGAACGGCTGGGGCACGCCGATCGATCTGGTGGCGGCGCTCGCCTGGTACCGGCAGGCGGCGCAGCGGAAGCTCGATGCCGGCATGTACAACCTGGCGAACCAGTTCGCCGCCGGCAAGAGCGTGCCGCAAGACCACGCGCAGGCGCTGACTCTGTACCGACAGGCGGCGGAGCAGGGCCACGCGAAGTCGATGACCAGGATGGGCCGCTACTTTGAAGACGGCCTGGTGGTTCAGAAGGACACTGACGCCGCCTTCGTCTGCTACGAAAAAGCCGCGCAGGGCGGTGACTTCCGTGGCCAGTTCCGCCTGGCCGGCATGCTGGAATCGCAAGGCCGCACCGGGCAGGCGCTGGCCTGGCTGCGCAAGGTGCCGCTGACGGCGACAAAGAGCTTCCGCGAAGAGGCGGGGCGCGCGCTGCTGCAATCACCGCATGAAGAATTCAGGCGCATCGGCGAGCAGATGCTGGCCAGAGTGGCCGCCTGAACAAGCGAGCGAGGGGCACCCCCGAGAATCAAAGCATGCCCCACGCCGTCTCTCTGCTGCGCGCCGCACGCCTGGCGCGCAGCGCCAAACCCTTTCTCGCCCGGGGCGGATTCAAGCGCGAGCGCTGTGCCGGTTGCCGGCTGGTGCCGAGCCATTGCCTGTGCGCGCTGCGCCCTTCGGTGGCCACGCGCGCGGGGGTGTGCCTGCTGATGGCCGACATCGAGCCGCTCAAGCCCAGCAACACCGGCTGGCTGGTGGCCGACGTGGTGGCCGACACGTTCGCGTTCGGCTGGGCGCGCACCGCCACCGACCCCGCGCTGCTGGCGCTGCTGAGCGACCCGCAATGGCGAGCGTATGTGGTGTTTCCGGGTGAGTACGCAGCGCCCGGGCGGGTGGTGCACACCGTTGAACCGCCCGACCCGGTGGCTGCCGGGCCGGGCAAGCGCCCGCTGTTCATCCTGCTCGACGGCACCTGGGCCGAGGCCCGCAAGATGTTCGGGCGCAGCCCCTGCCTCGACCACCTGCCGGTGCTCAGCCTGCAACCCGAGCAGATCTCGCAGTACAAGCTGCGCCGCTCGCGCCGCGACGACCACTTCTGCACCAGCGAGGTGGCCGCGCTGTGCCTGAACCTGGCGGGTGAACCCGTGGCCGAACAGACGCTGGCAGCTTACCTCGACGTGTTCACCCACCATTACCTGCAGGCCCGAAACCAGTTGCCCGTGCAGTGGGATGGTGCCGCCCACCAGCGCTGGCGCGAGCTCGGTGGCTCAGTCGCTTTGCCGCGGCCGACGCTCGTCTGAGCAGTGCATAAGCGCCTTGGCCGCTTCGATCCGAAGCGCCAGCGCCACGGTCTCGTCGTTCATGACACGGAGCAGAAAGCGTTTCGGGTCTGCTTCCGCAGTAGCCGTCACGGACTGCGCTGGCGCGAGCGACAGATCGGCGCTCGTCGTTGGCCCGAGCCGCTTCAACGCCTCATCGAACACGGCCGGCTTGATCGTTCCCAGGCCGCGCAGCAGCGTGGCCTGGCCTTCTTCGTTCGGCGCAATGTCGAGCCACGGCGTGTCGGCAAAGATCGGCGCCAGGTCGGCCGCCACGAACGCAGACCAGTTCCCGGTCTGTTGCTGCAGGGCCGGCACGAGCCGGGCATGACGTTCCGGGTGCTGGCCCGACGCGTCGGATGCGGGCATCAGCAGAATGCGCCTCGCATCGATGTCTGGCAGAAACCGCGCGCGCAAGGATTCCAGAAAAAGTTGCCCCTGCGATGCCGTGATCGGCTCCGCGAGCGAGAACCAGAGCTGCAGGCCCTCGTCACCCGAGACGGCGATGGCGGGCGCGGGCAGTTCCAGTTCGGCCTGAACGCCGTGCCAGACTTTCGAGAGCAGCTCCCAGCTCGGCGGCCGCGTCAGCTCCATCACCATCGCACGCACCATCCCCTGCGGGTCGATCAAGGCCGACGGCTGCGCGTCATCTTCGACGTGTGCTTGCGATCGAGGGAGGTACAGGCGCTGCAGCTCTGATTGCAATCGGGTCATGGTGGTGCAAGCAGGCCGGGTGGGAATGGCACGACTCTACCCGGTGCGGTTCGGCGGCCCGATGCGGGGCGCCGGCGCGCGCCCGTGCGCTGCCGGGTGCAGCGCTCGGGCAAGGGGTGCTGGCCGGCTTGGTGGAAAAAGGGCGCGGCTGCGGGATGAAGCGACTGCAGGAATCGGGTTCGGCATCGATGCCCGGCCTGAAAACGAAGCCGTTCCCGCGATGCAGAAACGGATCAGGCTTCGGGTTTGGCGACCGCGCGCGAGTGCGCCGCCCATTCGCTGAACGCCAGGCGCCCCTTCGCATCCGGGGCACGACCACGAGAGACACACCACCGGCCGAAGTCGCGCGGGTCCACGGGCACGCGGACGGTCGGTACACCCTTGGCGATGAAATAGGCCTCGACCTTGATGGCGTGACCTTCCCACTTTTCGTGGCTGGGGGCGAACGCCCGGCCATCCGTCATCAGCGCCTTGATGTCTTCGTAGGTCTCGGGCTCGTACCAGGCCAGCGGCACCGTTCCGGTGGCCAGGGCCTCTCGATGAGGGTTGCCAGCCTGGTCAGTCTTCTCAGTCATTGCCGTGCCCCTTCTTCGATTTTTTGTCCTTCTTGTCCTTCTTTTCATGACGGTCGTCGTCATGGTTCGCTTCGTAGCGCTCGCGAATCCAGCGCTCCTGCACGAAGTAGACCGGCTGACCGCAAGCGGAGTACCTGGCGCAGTGTTTCGCCCAATTCTTCTGGTGCCCGGGCGGCGCGTACAGGTACACCGGTTCCTGTCGAACCACCACGGTCGGCGGCGCGATGATGATGGGCCTGGCGTAGACCAGCGGAGGCGGCGCCACGTTGCCGATGTCGATCCTGCCATACACCCCGGGCTGGTTGATGCCGATGGAAACGCCCACGGACGGTTGCGCTGCGGCCGACGTGACCGCGAGCAGCAGGGCCAGCGTGGTGGCGGTGGTGGTGGCGGTAGTGGCGTTCATGGGTAGCCTTACGGGAAGGAAAAACTCAGAGGGATCACGGGCGAGCCGGCGTCGATCGGCAGCGTCTTGAGTGCCCCCGCCGACGCCGCTTCGACCGTGTACTTGCCCGCCGCGCCGGCATCGGCCGCGAACACCAGCGCCGCGGGATTCGCCGCATACACGGTTCGCACCGGCGCCTGGATCGGCAGCGACAGGGCGAATGCGCCCGTCAGCGCATCGACCGGGGCCCACGCCGCTTCGATCGTCGGACCGCCGGTGAGCGTCTGCAAGGCGCGCACGGTCGCGGTCGGGGGCGTTACCGTGCCGGTGACGGCGCGCGGCGCGGAAGCGGCCGCCGGCGGCGCGATCGCGACTGTGCTGCTGCTGACGTAGGTGTAGGCGGTCAGGACCACCGGCACACCGGTCATGACCGCGGTCACGTGACCGCTCGAAGTGACGACCAGGTCGTAGGTGCCGGCCGGAACCGGGTACAGCACGAACTGGCCGGTCGCATCGGGCGCTGTGGACTTCACGGGAACGCCGTTGCGCTGCAGCGAGACCAGCGCGGCGCTGCCGGCGATCGAGGCATCGACGAAACCGACGACGCGCATCCCGGCATCGGAGAGCCTCGGAATCACGCTGATCACGGGCTTCAGGTTGTAATGCCCCGAGTTGCCACGCTTGACGACCGACTTGCAGGCATCGAAGTCGAGCACGAAGTCGGCGAGCTGGTCGCTCGCCACATCGATGTTGGTGTTGAGCTTGATGCCGCTTTGCTGGGCACTCGGTGTCGTCAACGCGGTCTCGGTACCGCCGGTCGGGACCACCGAGTTGGGCGGCGGCGAGGCCGTGCCGTTGGCGGCGAGCATGAGGCGCAGCTGCGTGTACTTGCCGGCCGGCAGCGATGTCTGCCCAAGTTCCTGCAGCACGCCGTTCGACAGCTTCAGCCGGTCGCTGCGCCGGGCCGGGCTGAGCACGATGTCGGACCAACCAGAATCGCCGTCGACCGCATCGACGTTCTGGTGCACACGGACTTTCTCGATCGTGATGTTGACCGCGTCGTAGCCGCACGACGGGGCATCGGTGATCGCCAGGCGCAGCGTGCCCTGGGCACCGGTGCCGCCGATGCCGCCTCCGCCTCCGCCCCCGCCACCACAACTGGCCAGTGCGAACGAAGCCGAGATGGCCAGAGCAGAACTCAAGCGCAGGATG
>JAYVTD010000409.1:0-2079 GCA_043774765.1 Rhizobacter sp.
CGCTTCGGTCAGGGCCGCCATGCGGGCGACCCAGTCGATCAGCCTGGCATGGCGCACGTAGGCGGGTACGTTCAGGCGCAAGCCTTCCAGCACGGGACGGTTCATGGGAATTCCAGTCATTGAAGTCAAAAAAAGGCGGGATTGGGCAAACCGGCGCAGCCTGTGCGCGGCACAAGCCTGGCGCGACTTGCCCAATGCCGCTGCGGGCATCGGGAAGCTGGGCCCCCTGCTGCAACGGGTGGGTTACGGCGAGTTTCACGCCAAGGCCCGGGTGGGGCTCTTGCGTCCATGGGCCAGCTCGGTCGAAGAATTGTCAACCGAGTGTAATGTCGTCGTAACCACCGGAATTCGGGGGGTCATGCAATTCCGGCATGGCACCATGCGGAGTGGTTCAGGGCCCGGCGCCCTGCGCGCCGGCGGCGGCTTTAGCGGTGCGACGCAATAATCAGCTCCATGACTTCGCGCCGCTTTTTCCTGCTGGGCAGCCTCGCTGTGCCGCTGCCTTCCGCGTGGGGCCAACAACGCCGCTCGCTGTCCGACCCCTTGCGCCTGGGCGCCGACAACGCGCTCGTGGATTCGGGGCTGGCGCAATCGCTGCAACAGGGCTTTGGCCGCGACACCGGCGTGGCCGTTCAGCTGGTGCGCAGCCCGGCGTTGGCGCTGCTGGCTGCCGTGGAGCGTGGCGAGGTCGATGCGGCGCTGTGCAACGCCCCCGATGCCGAGGCCAAACTCGAAAAGCAGACCCTGGTGCATGACCGTCGCCTCGTCGCCAGGGGCGAATACGTGATCGTCGGCCCGGCGGTCAAGGGCAAGGCGCGCGACCCGGCCGGCATTGCCGGGGGCAAGGACGTGGCGCAGGCACTGGCCCAGATCCGCGAGATGGCGGGCGCGACACCGGGGCTGCTGAGCTTCCTCTCGGCCAACGACGGTTCGGGCACGCATCTCGCCGAGCAGGCGCTGTGGCGCGGTGCCAAGGCCAAGCCGGCCGCGCCCTGGTACACGATGGCCGAGCCGACGATCGGCCTGGCCGCGCAGGCGCGTGCGCTCAATGCCTACGCGCTGGTCGAGCGTGGCGTTTGGGCCGCGTACGGCGGCGCGCCGCTCGCGGTGCTGGTCGACGCTGACCCGCTGCTCGTCGAGCAAGTGCACGTGATGCGCCCGTTCCGCGCCAACCACCCTGCGGCGAAGCTGTTCGTGGACTGGGTCGGCGGGCCCAAGGGGCGCCGCGTTGCGGCCGGGCACCGCGGCTACAAGGCCGTGGCCGCCTGAGTGCGATGCCCGCCACCCTGGTCAGCCTGAACATCGCCGCCGCGAGCCCGCTCGTCATCGACGGGCGCGAGGTGATGAGCGGTATCGTCAAGCGCGGCGTGGCCAGCCCGCTCGAGGTGCGCGCGATGGGCTTGGCCGGCGACGAGCAGGCCGATCTGTCGGTGCACGGCGGCTTGAGCAAGGCGGTCTACGCCTACCCGGTTGAACACTACGGTTTCTGGCAGACGGTGCGCGCGCAGGCAAACGTGGCGGCGTGGGACGACGTGCTGCCGCCTGGCGCGCTCGGTGAAAACCTGACGTTGCAGGGCCTGCTCGAAACCGGCGTCTGGATCGGCGACGTGCTGCGCTTCGCCGATTGCGAGCTGGCCGTGAGCGAGCCACGTTTCCCGTGTTTCAAGTTCAACGCCGTGATGGGCTTCAAGCAGGCCTCGAAGCTGATGGTCGCGAACGCGTGGTGCGGCTTCTACCTGGCGGTGCGGGTGCCCGGCACGCTCACCGCCGGTGAAAGCTTCGAGCTGGTCCCGGGCCCGCGCGAAGTCGGGATCACGGAACTGTTCCGCTCGCGCGTCTCGGGCGGACGACGCTGAGACCGGCATCCGTGCCGCTTGTTACACGACCCCGCGCGTGACACACGGCGAGCTGCAGACCATCATTACATTGCGACAGTCGCTGCCCGGGCTCTCGACCCGGCCGGCGCTTCACCCTTTGATCCACCTCACCACGAAAGCAAGCCATGAGCATCATCAGTTTTTTCAAGGAAGCCGGCGAAAAACTCTTCGGCAGCAAGCCGGCCGCCGCAGCGGCGCCCGA
>JAYVTD010000410.1:0-6231 GCA_043774765.1 Rhizobacter sp.
CTTGAGCCATGGCAGGATCACGTTGACAAAAGCCACGACGGCAATCGCGGCGAAAACCAGAAGGTTCTCCAGAGTCATCGCGGGCTCCCCGGCTTCGAACCCGGTCCGGGGGCCGGCTGCGTTTCATCAGTGCCGGCAATGGCATCACGCATCGCCGTATCGGCCTGCACGTTCTTCATTCGGTAATAGTCCATCACGCCCAGATGCCCCTGGCGGAAGGCCTCGGCTATCGCACGCGGCACCTCGGCCTCGGCTTCCACGACGCGGGCCCGCATCTCCTGCTCCAGCGCCACGGCCATGGCGCGCCGCTCCTCGGCCTTGGCCTGGGCGATCTGCTTGTCGGCGTTGGCCTGGTCGATTTGCAGCTTGGCGCCGATGTTTTCGCCGACGTCGACATCGGCGATGTCGATCGACAGAATCTCGTAGGCGGTGCCGGCGTCCAGGCCCTTGGAGAGGATGTGCTTGGAGATGTGATCCGGGTTCTCGAGCACGTTCTTGTGCGACAGCGCCGAACCGATGGCGCTTACCATGCCCTCGCCGACGCGCGCGATGATCGTCTCCTCACCCGCGCCGCCCACCAGGCGGTCGATGTTGGTGCGCACCGTCACGCGCGAAACGGCGATCAACTGGATGCCGTCTTTGGCCACGGCTGCAATTTTCGGAGTCGTGATCACTTTGGGGATCACCGACATCTGCACCGCCTCAAGCACGTTGCGCCCCGCCAGGTCGATGGCCGCCGCCCGCTTGAAGGGCAAGGGGATGTTGGCCTTGTCCGCCGAGATCATCGCGTTGACGACGCGCACGACATTGCCACCGGCCAGGAAGTGGGCCTCCAGGTCGTTGATGGAGATATCCAGGCCGGCCTTGACCGCGCTGATTCGCGCTGTCACCACCGTGCCGGGCGGCACGCGACGCAAGCGCATGCCAATCAGGGTCATCAGGCCTACATACGCGCCTGAGGCCCAGGCGGCGATCCACAACGGGATCGGCACCAGATAGAGGACGATGGCGATGAACACCAACGCCAGCATGAGAAACCCGAAGGTGCCGAACAGCCCCACAACGTCCACGATGCCCATGACTTACTCCTTGGTTGATTGTTTGAACTCGGCATGCGGCCGTCGCACCACGATGCGGTTGCCGTCGACCCGAGTCACCTCGATGGGCTCGCCGGCTTCGATGAATTCCCCGTCCGACACCACATCCACCCGCTGGCCACCGAGGTCGGCGACACCGGCTGGACGCAGGGTGGACACCGCCGTGCCGTGCTTGCCGAGCCAGTTTTGATCGGTCTCGGGAGCCGATGCAAAGCCTTCCTCGGCCGGCAGCACGCTGTCGAGAACAAGACGCCGGCCGAACGGCAGGCGTGGCAGGAAGCGCAGCAGGACCAGCGCCGCGCCGATGGCGACAATGAGCGAAAGAACGACTTGCCAGACAGCATTCACAATCACCTCCCATGTTGCGCCGGCGCCGACCAGGCTCAAGCCCAGGCCGCCTAGCAGTGCACCCACACCCAGCGTGCCGACGATGCCGAAGCCCGGCGTCACGAACAGTTCGATCGCCAGCAGCAGCAGCCCGACGCCGACCAGCAGCATCTCCTCGTAGCCGGCCAGTTGCACCAGCCAGTGCCCCCAGAAGAACAGGCCCAGGCTCGACAGGCCGATGACCCCGGGTACCCCGAAGCCCGGTGTGCGGATCTCGGTGATCACGCCCAGGATGCCGACCGTCATCAGCAGCGAACTCACGATCGGGTTGGTCAGGAAACGAACCAGCGCCTCGGCCCAGGTCGGCACGGCTTGGCGCACCTCGGCGCCGGCCAGGCCGAGATGCTGGAGTACGGCATCGACGTTGTTGGCGCGGAAGTCGGCGAGCGTGTGCTGCATGGCCTCATCGGTCGTCAGCGTCAGCAGCTTGCCCTTGTCGATCACGCCCTTGATTTCGACATCAGCGTCGACCATGGCCTCGGCCAGCAGCGGCGGGCGCTTGCGCGCTTCGGCCGTCGCGCCAAACTCCTTGCGCATGTAGGACACCGTCTTTTCGGCCACGGGCAGCGGTGCCGCACCGGGCGCACCCATGACCACCGGGGTGGCGGCGCCGATGGTGCCGCCGTCGGCCATGGCAATCTTCTCGGCGGCCAGGGCGATCAGGGCGCCCGCGGAGATGGCTCGCTTGTTGACGAAGGCCACCGTCGGCACCTTGGCGTGCAGCAAGGCGTCGCGGATGAGGACGGCGGCGTCCACGCGCCCGCCGAAGGTGTTGATGTCCAGGATGACGGCCGACGCACCAGCCTCTGCCGCCTCACTCAGCACCCGTGCGACGAGCGGCGCCAGGCCGAGATCGATGACACCATCGATCGGCACCAAGTAGACGATCTTGCGCGCGTTCTGGGCCGGCGAGTTGGAGCTGGCCAGCAGCAAGGCGAGCACGCCAAGAAGCCCGAGCATCCCGAACGCAATCAGGCGCAGTCGCTGCGCCAAACCGTGGCTGGGCTTTGCGCTGAGCAGCGAGTGGTCTCGGCCCGATGATCGATCATTCATGTTGTTCTCATTGACGACGACGAGTGTCGAAGCAATCGATACATCGAACAAGTCGAATATAGTTTGGCCGACACTCGACTTTTTGGATGCATGGTCCTCGCTGTGGTACGGGTGATCGATGGTCGTCTGCGCCCGAGGAGACAGGCTGGACACGAACCGGCCAGCGCCCGGAGATTGATCGGGCCATCTGCTCTTCCCCAGTCCGGCCTTTGAGCCGAATCGTCAAACGTAGCTCTTGCCGTGAGATAGGCCGTGCGCTTCGTCAATCGGAAGCTACGTCGAACCAACGAGCTCGACGGAGTGCGCGCGATGTTCGCGAGGATCAGCGCCGAGGGAAGCTTCTCGCCGACCGAGCCGGTCGTTTGTGAAGGGTGTTCAGCCGTGCCGTGTCGCTCGCAGCAGCGCGGCGGCCGCGCTGGCCATCTCCGCAGCCTCGTCTGACTGGCCATCGATTGACCGCGAGTTTGATCTCCAGCAAGGCGTTGCTGCGGCCCGCCTGTAGCCTGAACTCTTGAACGTGTCTTGTCGGTGGGTTCCTTGGCTGCGGAACGAATCCGTGCTGTCGGGACTCCATCGCCGTTGCAGCACCGCACGCCAGTGGCGCCGTCAACTTCCCAGTTGGAGACTGCCGATGAGCACCGATCAGCACCGCCCAGGCCATGGCTATCGCATCCGCGATATCGAGGCGCGCAGCAACAGCATGCTCCACCTGACCCAGCGCACCTATGCGATGGTGCTCGCGGGTGGGCGCGGCAGCCGGCTCAGTCAACTCACGGACGGGCGCGCCAAGCCGGCCGTGCCGTTCGCGGGCAAGTTGAGAATCGTCGACTTCGCGCTCAGCAATTGCGTCAACTCCGGCATCCGCCGAGTCTGCGTGCTGACGCAGTACAAGGCGCAGAGCCTGATCCGCCACATCGAACGCGGCTGGGGCTTCCTCGATGCTGGCCTGCGCGAGTATGTGGACGTCGTGCCGGCCCAGCAGCAGGTGGGCGAGGGCTGGTACCGCGGCACGGCCGACGCGGTATACCAGAACCTGAACCTGCTGCGCGAAGCCGAGCCGGAGCTGGTGCTCATCCTGGCCGGCGACCATGTGTACAAGATGGACTATGCGCGCATGCTGGCCGATCACGTGGCCAGTGGGGCCGACGGCACCGTGGCTTGCACCGACGTGCCCTTGCAGGACGCCAGCAACTTCGGCGTGGTGACGGTGGACGACGATGCGTGGATCCGCGCCTTCGATGAGAAGCCGGCGCAACCGACCGCCATGCCAGGCCACCCGGACCGTGCGCTCGCGAGCATGGGCATCTACGTGTTCAATGCGGCCTTCCTTTGCGAACAACTGGCACGCGACGCTGCTGAGCCGGCGTCGAGCCACGACTTCGGGCGCGACCTGATTCCGCGCCTGGTCGGCAGCCATCGCGTTCACGCACACCACTTCGTCGACAGCTGCGTGAACATGGTCGGCGACAACCCCTACTGGCGCGATGTGGGCACCCTCGACGCCTACTGGGATGCCAACATGGACCTGACCCATGTGGTGCCCGAACTCAACCTGTACGACGACGACTGGCCCATCCGCAGCCTGCAGGCCCAGCTGCCGCCGGCCAAGTTCGTGTTCGACAACGACGACGGGCGGCGCAGCGTGGTGGTCGACTCGCTGGTGTCCAGCGGCTGCATCGTCAGCGGTGCGATCGTGCGGCGCTCGATCCTGTTCACCAAGGTGCGCGTCGCCGAGCGCAGCCTGGTCGAGGACTCGGTGGTGCTCGGCGACGTCGTGATCGGCCGTGGAGTCACGCTCAAGCGGGTCATCGTCGACGAAGGCTGCGTGATTCCGGACGGTTTCAAGGCCGGCGTCCACCCCGAGGAGGACAGGGCGCATTTTCATGTCACTGAGCGCGGCGTGACGCTCATCACTCCCGAGATGCTGGGCCAGCAGGTCCATCGTGTCGGTTGAGATGGAAGCCGGGCCTTCAGCTCGCCCGCTTGGCAATCGAGCGACGGTTCGTGAGTCTGGGCGGTAGCGTTGCATGATCGAGGTCCCTGCATTCGGCAGAGGGAGCGGCGTCCTGCGTGGCTCGGCCTGAAACTCCCGCCTGGAGTCAAACCATGAAAATCCTCATCCCCGTCGATGGCTCCGAGCCGGCGCTCGACGCCGTGCGCCACGCGCTCCAACTGCTGCACGCCGGGCTGAAGGCCAGTTTCGTGCTGGCCACCGTGCAGGAACCGGTCTATCTGTACGAGATGGTGCTGCCGCCCGACACGGAGGTGCTCGAACGGGTGACCGGCGCGGTGGGGGGCAAAGCCTTGGCCAGCGCCGAAGCCTTGTTCAATGCGGCGGGCGTGCCCTACGAGCGCGAAATCGCCTCGGGCGAGCCGGCGCCGGTGCTGGTCGACATGGCCCGTCGCCATGGCTGCGACGCGATCATCATGGGCGCGCGCGGCAGGGGCGCCCTGCGCAGCGCACTGCTCGGCTCGGTGTCGCAGCGCGTCGTGCAGGAAGCCGCGGTGCCGGTGACGATCGTCAAGCAGGGCCAAGCCGAACCTGCGCGCGCTGTCGGCTGAACGCGGCGCGACGGCGCGCATGCGACAGGCCGGGTTTATGGCCCGAGCCTGCCGCCGCCGATCAGGGCATCAGGCGTCTTGCCAGATCACCGGATCACCCGAGGATTCCCAGCGCTCGTAGTGCGCGGCATAGATGTCCTCGATGCGGTTGCGCTTGACCTTGAAAGTGGGCGTGATCATGTCGTTGTCGACTGTCCAGGCAGCGCTCGCGATGATCAGGCAGGCCAGTTGTTCATGCGGGTCGAGTTGAGCATTCACGCTTTTCAGATGGTCGGCCAATGAAGACTCAAGCTTGGCACGGGCGGCGGGGTCTGCGCAGGCCGCCGTTGCCTCGGGGTTGAGCATCACGATGCCCAGGGGCTGGCCCAGGTTGGCGCCAGCGACGACGCAGGCCTCGACCGAACCGTGCATGACCAACTTGTCTTCGATCGGCGCTGGCGCCACGTACTTGCCCTTGCTGGTCTTGAACAGGTCCTTGACGCGGCCGGTGATGCGCAGCAGGCCCTGGGCGTCGATCTGGCCCTTGTCGCCGGTGCGCAGCCAGCCGTCGTCCGTGTGGGCGTCGCGTGTCATCGCCGGCTCTTTGTAGTAGCCCAGCATCAAGGCCTCGTTGCGCATCTGGATTTCACCGCTGACCGGATCGATGCGCGCCTGCACGCCGTCGTAAGGTGGGCCCACGGTGCCGGTCTGGTCGATGCCGGGCACCGTCAGGTGCGAAACGGCCAGGTTCTCGGTCATGCCGTAGCCCTCGTTGACGGGCAGGCCGAGCCGGCGATACCAGTTCAGCAGAGCCACCGGCATCGGCGCCGCGCCGCCGGCGGCCATGTGGCATTGATCCAGCCCCAGCGCCCTGAGGACCTTGCGGCGCACCAGGCTGCCGATGAGGGGCAGCGACAGCAGCAGCTTGAGCTTGGCCGGCGGCAGCTTGTGGTGCACGCCCTGCTGGAACTTGACCCACAGCCGGGGCACCGAGAAGAAGATGGTTGGCCGTGCGCGCTGCAGGTCGGCGGCAAAGGTGTCGAGCGATTCGGCGAAGTAGATGCGCATGCCGGTGTGCAACCAGCCGTGTTCGACGAGCACCCGTTCGACCACGTGCGCCAGCGGCAGGTAAGAAAGCATGCGGTCGTCGATG
>JAYVTD010000411.1:0-10618 GCA_043774765.1 Rhizobacter sp.
CGCCAGGTCGCCGACATGCCGCCCGAAGGAGTCGTTGATCGGCTTGAAGCTGTCGATCGCGACGAACAGCAGCGCAAGCGCCTGCCCCTTGCGGTCGGCCCGCAAGGCGGCCACTTCGAGAAGTTGATCGAACGACATGCGGTTCGGCAGCGAGGTCAGCGTGTCGGTGCGCGCCACTTCGTCGATGCGGCCGATGGCGCGGTGCAGCGCGCGGGCCATGCGCGCTTCGATGATCGAGAGCAGCAGCAAGAGGAGCAGCAGCGCCACCGAACCCACCGAGGCGAGCAGGGCCAGGGTGCCGTTGCTGGCCGCGCTGAAGTGGTTCAGCGACACCGCGTCGAACGGCACCCGTGCCGCCAGCGTGCTCATAACGTGCGAACCGCTCAGAGCCAGGCCGAGCAGGAAAGCCGCAGCCAGCTGGCGCGGCACGTGGCCGGAGCGTGCTTTCGCCCGCAGCGCCAGACCCAGTGCCAGCATCGCGCCAACGCTGGTGCCGGCAAGCACGCCGGCCGCCCACAGCGGATTCCAGGCGAGCGAAGGTGAAATTCGCATGCCGACAAAACAGAGCGCGAACGTGGCGAGCACCCCACTGCCGAGCACGGTGCCCGCGGCCAGCAACCGCGCCCAGCCCGGCACGCGCACCATGCCAACCTTCAGTGCCAGCCCGCTGCCCACCACCGCCACGGCCCAGGCCGCTAGCGTCACGAGCCCGCCATAGCCGATGCCGAAGGGCAAGACGTCACCAGACAAGCCGATGAAGTGGGACGACCACAACCCAGTGCCCAGTGCCAGCGCAGCGCCGGCCAGCCAGGCCTGCCCAGCGCGGCCCGGGTTCGCAACGAAGCGGCGCGCCATGTCGAGCGCCACGAAGCTGGCGAGGCTCGCCATGGCCAGCACCGCGACCCAGAGGGCGGGCTCGGTGGCCCAAGGGATGAATTCGTCAGACTTCATGTCGCTGCTTTGCCCCGAATGCCCCGTTGGTTCAGGGTCTTATCGGCGCAAACGGCTCGCGACTTGAGCCGGATCGCCGTCAGTGCAGGAACCCGATTCCGCGTTGCTGGCGCACCTCGGGCTTCACGCGGTGCTCGGCTTCGAGCTGCGAAAGGAATTCGTCGGGCTCGAAGTTTTCGCCCAGCACGTCGCACTGGCGCTTGACGGAAGCGAAGTCGCCCGGCGCCAGTGCACCGAGCTGGGCCAGGCGGCTCGCCTGCTCGGCCGTGAGAAGTGAAGAATCACCGCCGAGCGCTTCGGCCACGAACATGCGCTCGCGTTGCCCGGCCGTCAGCGGCTTGAACTGGATCTTGAAGGTGAAGCGCCGCAGCGCCGCTTCGTCGAGCTCCTGGAACAGATTGGTCGTGCAGATGAACACGCCCGAAAAGCGCTCCATGCCCTGCAGCATCTCGTTGACTTCGCTGATCTCGTAGCTGCGCTCGGCCAGACGCCGGCTGCGCAGGAAACTGTCGGCTTCGTCGAGCAGCAGCACCGCGTGCTCGGTCTGCGCTTCGTCGAACATCTTCGCCATGTTTTGCTCGGTTTCGCCGACGAACTTGCTCATGATGTCGCTGGCCTGGCGGATCATCAGCGGGCGCTGCAGCTCGTGGGCGATGTACTCGGCCAGCGCTGTCTTGCCAGTGCCGGGCGGGCCGTAGAAACACAGCGTGCCGTAGGTCTTGCGGCGCAAGGCTTCCACGATCTTCGGCACCTCGAAACGTGACTCGGTGTTGACGAGGCCCAGGTCGTAGCTCGTCACCACACGGCGCGCACCACGCTCGCTGCTGTGGTTGCCGAGGGCTTTGTCGGCGTTGCCGAGCTGGCGTTCGATCAGCGCTTCGAGGCCGGTGCCATCACCGGCCAGTTTGGCGAACCGCACCGCGGTGCGAATCTGCGCCGGCGTCAGTCCCTTGCGCTCGGCCAGGCGCTTGGCAAAGCCCTCGCCCACGTCCACGCCCGCCAGCGCCCGCCCGACCAGGCTTTCGCGCGCACCGGGCGGCGGGCTCTTCAGTTCCAGGTGGTACTGGAAGCGGCGCCGAAACGCCGGGTCGATCTGCTCGATGCGGTTCGTGACCCAGATCACCGGCACCGGGTTGGTTTCCAGAATCTGGTTGACCCAGGCCTTGCCGCTGACGCTGCCACTGAGCGCGCCGTCGCCGGTGTCCATGCGCGCCATCAGTTGCGCCGCGTCGGTCGAGATCGGCGGGAACACGTCTTCGACTTCGTCGAACAGCAGCGCCACCGTGGGGCTGCCCTTCAGGAACACCTGGCTGATCTGCAACGAACGATAACGGTCGCGGCCGCTCAGCGAATTGCCGTCTCGGTCGGCGTATTCGACCTCGTAGAGTTCGAGCCCGGCCGCCTGCGCCGCCACTTTCGCGAGCTCGGTCTTGCCGGTGCCCGGCGGGCCGTAGAGCAGCACGTTGACACCTGGCTCCTTGCGCGCGATCGCGTTCTTGAGCAGCGCGGTCAACATTTGCTGATCGACGCCAACGAAGTCGAAATCGGCCTCGGTCAGCTCGCTGCGTTTGGCCGGGCGCGTGAATACCGCCATCAGGTCGGAAGGGCCTTCGTAGTGGCGCATCAAGACCGGCGGCAACTGTTCGCTGACTTTCATCAGGTCGGCCAGGTCGGTGATGTTGTGCTCGGAGATCAGGTTCTCGACCATGCCGATGCGCTCGAGCCGCGAGCCGGCGCGCAGGGCTTCGGCCACGTCGGTTTCGCTGACGCCGGCCACGCTGGCGATCGCGGCGTAAGCTTCCTGCGCGTTTGACACTTTGAACTCGACCAGCAGGCCGCGCAGGTCACGCTGGTAACGCGCCAGCGTGCCATAGAGCAGCAGCGCCCGCTCGGCCGGGTTCAACTGCAAGAGCCCGGCCAGCGCGTCGATGTTCTTCTCGACCAGCGTCGATTCTTTCTTCAGGCTGCGCACCAGCCAGTCGGCGGTGGCGCCGAGCACGGCGAGCAGGTCTTTCGGTGCGTCCTTGATGTATTCGTCGATGTAGAAGAACAGCGTGCCTTCTTCGTACGGCCCGCGCCAGCCGCCGTAGCGCAGCATGAAAGCGTCGTCGCTCAGGGCCTCGTGGCCACGCCAGTGTTCGTTGCCTTTGCAGCGCGTGTTGAGGAATTCGCGCAGGCGCCCGAGCACCGAGCTCGGCCACACGAGGTGTTTGCCGGTCAGCGACAGCAGGCTGTTCCAGTCGCGCCGCAGGTTGAAGCGGCCGGCATTGCGTGTCGTCAGCGTCAGCACGAACTGCGAGCACATGCGGTCGAGCACCGGCGCTTCTTTCAAGCCCGGTGACAGCAGCAAGCGCCCATCGCTGTAGCTCTTGACCATGCGACCTCCTGTGGACCATCTTGGCGCAGAGTGCGCACTCCGGCAAGCCCTGTGTGAACAGGGCTTGCAGTGGACCTTAACGCAGGTGGAGGCCGCAGGACGACAGAAGCTTTATTTCACGTGCCGCACATCACGCGCGGCCGAAGCTCAATGCAGGATCACCGGCTGTTGCATCAGCGAAGCAAAACGCTCGATGTAGTCGTCGATCTCTTCTTCCGACGGGCTGGTTTCGATCAGCGCCTCGACGCCTTCCTTGAAACTCTCGGCCAGCACGCCCTGGATGAAGATTCCCTTGCGCGCGAACTTGTCGACGATCTCGTAGCCGCCATGGCTCAGCGACGCGCCGACGAGCGCGGCGCCACCGGGCACGGTGCCGGTGTCGGTGGCCACGTCAAACAGCACGACCGCGTAACTTTCAGAGTTGTAGAGCATTTGCATGACGGACTCTCCTGCTCGACTAGGTGAGTCGATTAACGCAAATATCAAGCCAGCGGCCGACACGGGGCCCCGCGAATCGGGGTCAGGGCGACAGTTCCATCTCCTGCAGGCGCAGCTCGATCCCGTCGTCGTTCGGGCCGGCGCGCCAGGTGGCACGCACCGGCAGGTGGTGGCGCTGCGGGTCGAGCCAGACCTCGACCGTGGTGTCGTGCGGGCCGCGCGGCTCGCGCCTGAACCGGAGCGCCGCGACGCTGCCGGCGCGCGATTCCACCACGTCCGGGCCCACGCACCGGAAAGACCACACACTGGCGTCGCCATGCGCCCCGCTGACGAAGAGCACGACCTGCGCACCGGCGGCGCCCAGCGCCGGCTCGGCCGCCACGATGGCGCCGAGCTGGATCATCCAGCTCAGCCGGTCCTGGGCACCAGGGTGGAGCGGGTACTCGGTCTGCGGGCCCGAAAACGTGATCTTGCCGGCCTCGCGCTGAAAGTTCGCTGCGGCCAGCGGGCGCCGAACGCGCCGGTCGGTGAAGCGCAGCGGGGCGATGCCGGACTCGTCGAAACCGCCCCGGCTGAGCTGCGTGATCACGGCCAGGCCGGCGATGCGGCCTTCGAGCCTGAGTTCGTAGCCGTCGGCGCTCGGGCGCCACTGCAGTTCGCCGTTGCCATGAAACTGGCCTCGCTGCATGTCGTAGTGCAGCGTCACCGCCGGTGGCCGCTGCGTGCGGTAGTGGGGAATGTTGCCTTCGGTGGAGCCGGCCGCCGGTTCGGACGATGGTGTCGGTGCGGCGGCCACGGCTACAGTCATGGCCGTTGCGGGCGGGGCTGCCGGCACGGCCGGGCGCATCACGGCGGCGGGTCGTCGCGCTGCAGTTGGCGCGGCCGCGGGTGCCGGCTCGGCGCGCGCTTTCAGCAACGGGGGCGTGGGCGTGGGCGCGGCCGCCGGCAGCTCGGCCATCGCCCGAACCTGCATCGCCGATGCCGGCAGCGGCGGCGCAGCACGCTGCGGCCAGGCCCATTCGAGCCCGCTCAGCGCGCCGGCGTGCAGCAGCGCCGCGAGCGTGGCGAGCAGCGCCAGCACCTTCCAGCGCCGCCGCACCGCGGGCCCGGAGTCAGCCTGTGCCCCGTGCATCGACAATACGTTCCCTTCCTGCACCTTCGCCCTTCCCCACCCATGAAGCTTGCGACCTACAAAGACGGCTCACGCGACGGCCAGCTCGTCGTCGTCTCGCGTGACCTGACCAGCGCCCACTATGCCAGCGGCATCGCCACGCGACTGCAGCAGCTGCTCGACGACTGGGGTTTCATCTCGCCGCAACTCGAAGAGCTGTCGCAGACGCTGAACCACGGCAGGGCGCGCCACGCGTTCAACTTCGAGCCACAAAAGTGCATGGCCCCGTTGCCACGAGCCTACCAGTGGGCCGACGGATCCGCCTTCATCAACCACGTGGAGCTGGTGCGCAAGGCACGCAACGCAGAAGTGCCCGAGAGTTTCTACACCGACCCGCTGATGTACCAGGGTGGCAGCGATGATTTCATCGGCGCGCGCGACGACATCGTCTGCGCCAGCACCGACTTCGGCATCGACTTCGAAGCCGAGGTCGCGGTGATCACCGGCGACGTGGAGATGGGCAGCTCGGCCGACGCGGCCATCGACGGCATTCGCCTCGTGATGCTGGCCAACGACGTGAGCCTGCGCAACCTGATCCCGGCCGAACTGGCCAAGGGTTTCGGCTTCCTGCAGAGCAAGCCCGCCACCGCGTTCAGCCCGGTCGCCGTCACACCCGACGAGTTGGGCGACAGCTGGCGCGGCGGCCGCCTGCACCTGAACCTGGAAAGCGTCTGGAACGGCAAACGGGTCGGCCTGTGCAACGCCGGCCCGGAAATGACCTTCCACTTCGGCCAGTTGATCGCGCACCTCTGCAAGACGCGCAACGTGCGCGCCGGCAGCATCATCGGCAGCGGCACCGTGAGCAACAAGGACTGGTCGCGGGGTTTTTCCTGCATCGCCGAGAAGCGCGCTATCGAGACCATTGAAGGTGGCGCACCCAAGACCGAATTCATGCAATACGGCGACACGGTGCGCATCGACATGAAGGGCGCCGACGGGTTGAGCGTGTTCGGGGCGATCGAGCAGCGTGTGGCGGCGGCGGCGTGAGCACGCACCGCCGCCCGAAGGGAGACCATCGGAGTGCGCAGCACGAAGGTACGCCAGTGAGCGCGCCGTGAGCAACGAACTGCCGCGCACCTTCAAGCTGGTCACCGTCTGGCTGTTGCTCGGCGTGCTGGTCTTCCTGGGCATCCAGTGGTGGATGTACCGGGCGCGGCAAATGCAATTCCAGGTCAGTGGTGGCGTGGTCGAGCTGCGCCGCGGCAGCGACGGCCACTACCACTGGCCGGGCAGCATCAACGGCCGCGCGGTCGACTTTCTGGTCGACACCGGCGCGACCGGCACCGCGATCTCGGCGAATCTGGCGCGCGAGCTGAAGCTGGAGTCGCTCGGTGCGGTGCAGTCGAACACCGCCGGTGGCCTGGTCACCGGCCAGGTGGTGAGCGCCGACGTGGCCCTGCAAGGCGGCGTCGATGCCCAGCGCCTGCGCGTGGTGGCGCTGCCGGGCCTGAGCGACCGCCCGCTGCTCGGCATGGACGTGCTCGGGCGCCTGAAGTGGCAACAGGGCGACGGCGTGCTGCGCTTTGAGCTAAAGCCGGCGCGCTGAAGCGCTGCGGATAAGCTGCGCCCCATGAAAAATCCTTTCGACCGGCGGCCCTGGCGGCGTGGCCTGGCTGCGCTGCTGCTGATCTGCAGCGCAGGTCTGCAGGCCCAGACACCGGCGAGTTGCCCACCCACCGCCGAAGCCTTCACCCCCGAGCAGCTGCAGGCCGGCCTGCGCAACGCCCGCGATCGCGGTTTCCTGTGGCGCATCACCCGCGACGGCCGCAGCTCCTGGCTCTACGGCACGGTGCACGCCGCGAAGCGCGACTGGCTGTTCCCGGGCCCGAAGGTCACTCAGGCCCTGCAGGCCAGCGACACCGTCGCGCTCGAACTCGACATGCTCGACCCCGACATCGGCCAGCGCCTGGGCGTCGGCATGGCGGCCCAGCGCAGCGCGCCCCTGCCCGAGCCGCTGCAAAAGCGCCTGGCTGCGCTGGCCGAGGCCGAATGCATCCCGGCGCAGATGCTGGCGCCGCTCAGCCCCGAAATGCAGGTGGTGACGCTGACGGTGCTGGTCGCGCGCCGCGACGGCATCGACCCGTCCTACGGCATCGACACTTTCCTCAGTGGCTTCGGCCGCGGTGCCGGCAAGGCCGTGGTCTCGCTCGAAACGCCGGAGCAGCAGTTGCGGGCGCTGCAGATACCGAACCCGCAAGCCGCGCTCGACTTCGTCGACAGCGGCCTGAAGGACCTGGAAAGCGGTCGTGCCCGCCCGCTCGTGCTGCGGCTGACGCAGATCTGGGCCGACGCCGACCTCGACACGCTTTCGCGCTACGAAACCTGGTGCGAGTGCCTGAAGACCGAAGCCGACCGCGCGCAGCAGCTGCGTGTGCTCGACGAGCGCAACCCGCCGCTGGCCGACGCCGTCGCTGCGCTGCACGCGGCGGGCAAGAACGTGTTCGCCGCGGTCGGCAGCCTGCACATGATCGGCCCGCTCGGTTTGCCGGCGCTGATGGCGCAGCGCGGTTTCAGCGTCACGCGGGTGCGCTTTTCGCCCTGAAAAACGCAGCCGGGCTGCACGCCGGGCCGGCGCAATGAATGCACAATGAATTGCGCCGCCGACAAGAGCGCCCTGCCGACCACCGCCCGAGGAGACCCCATGACCGACGCATCCGCCTTCACGAAACTCGTGCCAGGTTTCGACTTTCTGCAAAGCCTGGTGAAGGGTGCAGGCGCCGCGCTGCCCGGCATCGGCCAGTGGGTCGCACCGACCATCGACCCCGAAGAGCTGGAAAAGCGCATCAAGGAATTGCGCACCGTGCAGTACTGGCTGGAGCAGAACGCGCGCATGCTGGGCGCCACGATCCAGGCGCTCGAAGTGCAGCGCATGACCTTGTCCACGCTCAAGACCATGAACGTGCAGATGGACGATCTGCGCGAGTCGATGAAGATCACGATGCCGGTCGCCGCGCTCGCGCCGCAGGCAGCCCCCGAACCCGAAGCCGAACCCGCGGCAGCGCCGGCCCGCAAGGCCGCCGCGAAGGCCGCCGACGGGCCGGGAGTCGTCGACCCGATGCAGTGGTGGGGCGCCCTCACCAAGCAGTTCACCGAGCTCGCGACCACGGCGATGAAAGACACCGGCACCGACGCCGCTAAAACGATGGCCGGCGCGATGCTGAAACAGTCGATCGACGCCGCCGGCCAGGTGGCCGCCAAGGCCAAGCCGCCGGCCGCCAAAGCCGCAGCGAAGAAAAAAGCCGCCGCTCGCAAGAAGGCCGCGGCAATGCGCTGATCCGATGAAACCGTTTCTGCACGCCCACGCCACGCACCCCGACTGGCGCCTGGCGCTCGCGCTGGCGGCAGCGCAGACCGACGCGCAGCGCAACGAGCCGGGCGCGGCCGTGCCCACGCTCGGCTGGGTCTATTTCAGCGACCACTACGGCACGCACGCTGCCGCGCTGCTGGCCGAGCTGCACCAGCGCTGGCCAGGCGTGCAATGGGTCGGCGCCAGCGGTGTGGGCGTGGCCGCGAGCGGCGTCGAATACTTCGACGAGCCCGCCCTGGTGCTGATGCTGGCCGAGATCCCGCAGGACCGCTTTCGCGTTTTCTCGGGGGCTCGACCGCTCGGCGGGTTCAACGCCCACACCGCCAACGTGCACGCCGACCCGGCCGGCAACGACCCCGACGAACTGGTGCGTGACATGAGCGCGCGCACCACCACGGGCTACCTGTTCGGCGGCCTGGCATCGTCGCGCAGCAAGGCCGTGCACATCGCCGAAGACGTGCTGAGTGGCGGGCTCTCGGGCGTGGCCTTCGACGCGAGCGTGGCGCTGGTGTCTCGCGTCACGCAGGGCTGCCAGCCGATCGGCGCCACGCGCACCGTCACGGCCGCCGAACGCAACGTGGTGCTCTCGCTCGACGGCAAAGGCGCGCTCGACTGCCTGATGGCGGACCTGAAGCTCGCAGGCACCGACCCGCGCGCCGCGCTGCCGGTCTTGCGCCAGACCCTGATCGGCCTCAGCGATGCGCCGTCCGCCAACAGCGCAGGTACCCAGCCCGACGCTGGCACCGCATTGCGCGGCCGCTTCGACCACGTCGCCCGGCGCGGCGCTTTCGGCCCCGACACGCGTGTGCGCCACCTTGCGGGGCTCGATCCGGGGCGGCGCGGCATCGCCATCGGCGACATTGCCGAAGTCGGCAGCCAGATCGCCTTCTGCACCCGCAACACCGAAGCGGCGCGCCGCGACCTGATGCGCATCTGCGCCGAAGTGCGCGAAGAGGTCGAACCAGAAACGCTGCCGATCGAAGCGGCGCTCGCCCTGAAGGGCGCGGCCATTGGCCAGACCGCAGCGCGCACATCGCACGGCATCGCCGGCGCGATCTACGTCAGCTGCGCCGGGCGCGGTGGGGCGCACTTCGGGGCGCCATCGGCCGAACTCGCGATCGTGAAACACGCGCTCGGCGACGTACCGCTGGTCGGCTTTTTTGCGTCGGGCGAGATCGCCCGCGAGCACCTCTACGGCTACACCGGCGTGCTGACCGTGTTCCCGGCCGCCTGACTCCGCCGCCCGATGTCGGCCGCGCGCATACCGCCGATCCACTGCCTGCTCAGTTTCGAGGCGCTGGCGCGGTTGCGCAGCGTCAGCCAAGCGGGCGAAGAACTGAGCGTGACGCCGAGTGCAATCAGCCACCGCATCCGCCAGCTCGAAACTCAGTTGCGCCTGAAGCTGTTCGCGCGCGGCGACTTCAGCCTCACGGCCGACGGCGCGGATTACCTCACGCAGGTGCGGCCGGCGCTGAAGGCGCTGGCGCAGATCCCGGGCCAGCCTGCGGCCACGAGCGCCACACAGCTGCGGCTCGCGGTCACGCCGACGTTCTCGCGCCAGATCCTGCTGCCGCGGCTGGCGCTGTTTCGCCACGCCTACCCGGACGTGGAGCTGATCCTGCAGGTGTCGATCCCGCTGCTCGACGTGACCGCCGAAAACGCCGACCTCGAAGTGCGCTTCGGCGCCGGCCACTACGCCGGCATGGAAGAGCAGCGCATCCTGTCGGACACGGTGTTCCCGGTGTGCAGCCCGGAGTACCTGCACGAGTTCGGGCCGTTCGGCCACTTCGAAGACGCCGCGAGCGTGGCTTCGGCGCGCCTGATCCGCAGCCCGCTGGAGCCGTGGCAGACCTGGTTTCGCGCCTGCAACATCGACCTGCCCGAGCCGCGCGAAGGTTCGCAGTTCAACGACGTGGGCCTGATGCTCGACGCCGCCGTCGCCGGCTTCGGTGTCGCGCTCGCGCGTTCGCGGCTCGGCCTGGCGTGGCTCGACAGCGGGCGGCTGATCCGGCTCTCGACGCGCGAGGTTCCTTCGCCGCACCACCACTACCTGTGCTGGAAACCCGGCACGCTCGAGCGCTGGGAGTGCGCCGCCTTTGTCGACTGGCTCAAGCAGGCCCTGTGACCCACAGCGCGTGAAAAACCTTCACGCGGCAACCCGGCAGCTTTCACGCTGAGCCGGGCCGCCTGCTTCGAGAATTGCTCAGCATCTGATCGACCGGCCGGCCCCAAGCCCGGCGTCCGGTGCGTTCCATCCCGCTGCTAGAAACACGAGGCAAGGATGGTCGTCCGTCGAGCCGCGATCCCGTGGCAGGCGCTACATTGTGGGCTGCCCTGCCGCCCTTCCAGGAACCCGAACCATGAACGCCGCCCT
>JAYVTD010000412.1:0-3424 GCA_043774765.1 Rhizobacter sp.
GCTCGTTGCGCTCGGACTTGTAGTGGCCCAGCACATACGAGCGCAGCGTGCGCTCGCGCGCGTCGGCCCCGGCGGCCTTGTTGTAGGCGATGCGCTGGGGCGGTACGAGCAGCGTGGTGATCGCGTCGACCAGGGTCGATTTGCCCGAGCCGATGTCGCCGGTCAGCAGCGCATTGCGGCCGTTGGCGCGCAGCGTCCAGACGCGGGCGTCGAAGGTGCCCCAGTTGAAGACCTCGAGCCGCTGCAGGCGAAAGCCGGCGAGTTGCTCGTCGGCAATGAAATCAAGCTCGACGAATTCATTCTTCATGGCCGGCTCCGGCCGAGAGTTGCGCGCGGTAGGCGGCAAGCCGCTCGTCGAACTGCGCCAGCCATTGCGCATCGACGAAGGCCTTGAGGATGCGCTGCACTTCGATCATGTGCTCCTGCCCGCGCAGGCGCCGCACAAAACCCAGCTCGGCGACGCGGTTCAGGTGTGTTTCCACCTGGTCGATCAAGCGCGCTTCATTGCTGCCCTCGGGCAGGAACACGCGGATCAACTCGGCAACCTCGTCGCGCGAGAGGATCAGCCGCGTGTCGCTGCCGGCCGCATCGAACTCGGCGAGCTTCTTGCGCAGCAACGCGAGCAGCAGGCTGACCGGGAACGACAGCGGCCGGCGCGCCACCAGCCGCGGTGGTTTTGGCGCTCTCGGGTCTTCGGGGTCGGGGCGCGAGCGCAGAAAGGCATAACCCTCGGACTCGTCCAGCGTCAAGTCGAGACCGAGCACGCCCACGTGGTCGCGCACCCGCGCTTGCAGGTTCAACAGCGCGCTCCACAGCGCGGCGTCGTTGTCGCGGTAGAGCACACCCTTGAGCAGCGGCACAACGAGGGCCGAGAGCTCGACCGCGGGTGGCGGCGTATGGGGGTCGTGCATGCTCATCTCGAGAAGGTGACGCGCGGCAGCCGCGCTTGCCGGCTGTGGCCGTCGCGCGCCTGCCAGAAGACGATGTCTTCAATGTCGGCGTCGATCACCGCGTTGCCCTGCTCGGAAGCCAGCTGGAGATAGGCCACCAGCTCGGCCAGGCCCTGCTGCAAGGGCCGCAGCTCCAGCAGCTCGCGCAGGCTGATTTGCGCGCGCTGCGACAGGCTGCGTTGCACATGCTGCGCCAGCGCCGCATGGTCGACCACGAACTGCGAATACAAGGCCGCGGCGTCCAGGTCTTCGGCACCGGCTTCGAGCCGCAGCGCGCTGATCGAAGTCTTGTGCGGCGGCGCATGCAGCGGGCGCTCCATCGGCAGCTCGATGCTCGCGGCGGTCTCGTCAATGGCCATGAACTCGCCCGGCGGCGGCGTCTCGCGCACAGCGAGTGCGGCGACCTCGATGCTGCGCAAAATATCCATGATGCGGCGGTTCTCCAGCCAGGCCTGGTCGTCGAGAAAACGCCGCAGTTGCTGCGACAGCAGCGCCACGGTGCGCTGCGCATGCTCGCCTGCTTCGAGCCAGTCGTAGTGCACGCGCCGGGTGCGCGCATCGGGCTCGAGCGCGGCGACCGGCGCCAATTGCATCACGCGGTCGAGCAGTTGGGTGAGTTCTTCCTGCCGCGCCTGCGACATCAGAAAATCCCAGAACGCGCGGAAGCTGCGGCCCTGGTCGGACTCGGCGATCAGATCGCGCTCCCCCATGATCTCTTGCAGCAGCCCGCCCTTGGCACCGTCCCAGCGCGCGATGCGTTCGCGCACGCGCCGGTCGAGGCCGCGAAAGTTGTGCTCGACTTCGCGAAAGTCCGCGAGCAGCTCGCGCGCCAGTGCGCTGAACTGCTGGAAGCGCTCGCGCACCGCGGTGTCGTTCAGCAGTGGCAGGTCGCCATGCCGCACACGCTCGATCTCGGCGTCGATCTCGTCGCGCCGCCGCTGTAATTCGCGCAACCGCGACTCGGGATTGGTGTCGCTGCCCTCGCTCATTTGTTTGAGCAGCTCGAACAAGGTGAGCAGGCGTGATTCGGTGCCCACGAAGGCGCGCTCGGTCAGGCCGACGAGCCAGGCAATGGCCTTCTCGGTGGCCGGCGTCAAATCGAAATGGGCTTCATCGGAGGCCGGTGGGTAGAACTTGCGCAGCCAGCCGCGCTCGTTGGCGGCCCAGTCGTTCAGGTACTCCAGCGCACTCTTCGGGAACACCCCGGCGCCGCGCTGTTCGCGCAGTACATACAGCGTGTCCTCCAGGGCTTCAGCGAGTGCGGCCTGGCCCATCACGCGCACATTCGGCAGCACGAACACGCGGTGCAAAAAACTCGCGACCAGCGGCGCCGAGTCGGCCAGCAGCAAGCGCCACGCCGGGTGCTGGCGCCGCAGCGCTTCGAGCGTGGCGGGGTCGAGGCTCATGCTCAAACGCGGCGCAGCCCGGCGAGCAGGCCACTCAAGGCATCGGCCAGGCGCAGCACGGTCTGCGGCTCGGGCAGCGGCAGCTTGAGCACGTCGCGGCCGGTTTGCGGGTCGCGCTCGATCCACGCGGCAGGCGCGCCTGCGGGGTCAGCGCTGCGCTGCACCAGCGCGTTCACGAGTTGCAGCCCGGCGTCGATCAGCGGCGCCCACGGATCGGATGCGGATGCGGATGCGGTTGCAGGCGCAGGCACCGCCTCCGCTACTTCGGCAACGGCCTCGGTCGGCGGCGCGCTGGCCACCTCCACCTCGCCCATCGCGCCGGTGACCTTGTCGACGCTTTCCATGAACTTCGAGAGCCGCGTGCCTTGCAGGAAGACCTCGCTCGCGCCGCCGTCGAGCACACCGGCAAACAGCGACTTCTTGAACGCAAGCACCGAGAGCATGCCTTCTTCGATGCTGCCTTGGGCCACGAAGTTGACGACCTGCACGCTCTTGCGCTGCCCGAGCCGATGGACACGGCCGATGCGCTGCTCGAGCACCGCCGGGTTCCACGGCATGTCCATGTTGACGATGGCCGCGGCCGCGTGTTGCAGGTTCAGGCCGACGCCGCCCGCATCGGTCGAAAGAAAAACGCGGCAACCGGGTTCGTCGTGAAACCGGTCCACGAGCGCGGGCCGCTGCTCGGAAGGCACACCGCCATGGAACAACACGTGGCCCCACCCGCGCGTTTGCAGCCGGCGGATGATGAGCTCGTGGGTGCGCACCCATTGGCTGAAGATCACGACCTTGGCATCGGGCTTCTCCAGCAGTTCGGCGAGCAGCGTCATCAGCTCGTCAGCCTTGTGGCCGTGGTCGGTTTCGTGGTCGAGCAGGTAGGTGCTGTTGCACGACATGCGCATGTTCTGCAGCGCACAGGTGAGGCGGCGCTGATCGGCATCGCTCAGAAAGCCGGTGCGGCGCCAGCGCAGGACGATGCGCCGCACCACGTCGCCGTTCTCTGCGTGGTGCACGAGTTGCTGCGCGGTCATCGGCACAAAGTAGGTGTTGTCGATGCGCTCGGGCAGCTGC
>JAYVTD010000413.1:0-4378 GCA_043774765.1 Rhizobacter sp.
ACGAGTGAGCGGGTGCTCGCACTCAACGCTTCGAAGAAACCCGGCTTGCGGATCTCGCGCAGCGTCGCCAGGCCACAGGCCGTGGCGACCGGGTTGCCCGAAAGCGTGCCGGCCTGGTACACCGGCCCGAGCGGTGCGAGCTGCTGCATCACGTCGCGCTTCGCGCCGAAGGCCGCCAGCGGCATGCCACCGCCGATGACCTTGCCGAAGACGCTGATGTCGGGCTCGAAGCCGGGGATCGATTTCGCGTAGAGGCTTTGCGCGCTGCCGAGCGCAACGCGGAACCCGGTCATCACTTCGTCGAACACGAACAGCGCGCCGTTTTGCGTGCACAGCTCGCGGATGCGTTTCATGAACGGCACCGAGGCGCGCACGAAGTTCATGTTGCCGGCGATCGGCTCGATCATCACGCATGCGATCGACCGGCCGTGCAGCGCGAAGGCTTCTTCGATCTGCTCGACGTTGTTGTACTCGAGCACCAGTGTGTGCTGCACCACTTCGGGCGGCACGCCGGCGCTGGTCGGAAAGCCGAAGGTCGCGAGACCCGAACCGGCCTTCACGAGCAAGGCGTCGGCATGGCCGTGGTAACAGCCTTCGAACTTGATGATCTTGCTGCGCCCGGTGGCGCCGCGCGCCAGGCGCAGCGCGCTCATCGCCGCTTCGGTGCCCGAGCTGACGAGGCGCACCTGGTCCATGCTGGGCACCAGGCTCAGGATCTCTTCGGCGAGTTCGACCTCGCGCTCGGTCGGTGCGCCGAACGAAAAGCCGGAGGCGGCCGCCTTCTGCACCGCTTCGAGCACGGCCGGGTGGCCGTGGCCGAGGATCATCGGCCCCCAGGAGCCGATGTAGTCGATGTAACGCTTGCCTTCGGCGTCGACGATGTACGGGCCGTGGCCGCTCTTGATGAAGCGCGGCGTGCCGCCGACGGCGCGAAACGCCCGCACCGGCGAATTCACGCCGCCGGGGATGACTTTCTGAGCACGCTCGAAGAGCTGTGCGTTCGTCAAGTTTTCGCGCTCGAAGAGCTTGGCGTTGCTGGGTTCAATGGACATGGCGTGGGTTCTTCGGGGCAAGGCTGTCGTCGGCGGGTTCGTCGGGGCCGGGCTCGCCTTCTTCGCCGGGCGGCAGAGCCCAGAAGAATCGGTCCGGCAGCACGTTGCCCATGCCGGGGCGAAAACCGGCGTCGAGCGCCTGATCGAGGAAAGTCAGCGCTTCGCCGACCGCGGCTTGCAGCTCGGCGCCGGCGGCAAGCAGCGCGGCGAGCGAGGCCGACAGCGTGTCGCCCGCGCCGACGAAGCTCACTTCGAAACGTTCGAACTTCTCGCCGGTGATCGCGCCTTCGGGCGACGCGAGCACGTTGTCCATGAACTGGTCGGCGGTCTTCGAGCTCTGGATCAGCACGCTCGTGACCAGCACGAAGCGCGTGCCGTGTTCGCCGGCGGCCACGGCAAGTTCACGCGGCGACGCCGGGCGGTCGCCCTCCCAGTCGGGCAGCAGAAAGTCGGTCAGCGTCTGGTGGCTACCGACCAGCACTTCAGTCTGCGGCAACACCAGTTCGCGGAATGCGTCGAGGTAGGCCTGCTGTTCGTCCTCTTCGACCCACGACAGGTTGGGCATGTAGGCCACCAGCGGCACGTCGGGGTAGTCGGACAGGATCTCGGCGACCGCGCTCACGCCTTCGGCCGAACCGAGGAAGCCGACCTTCCAGGCCGCGATGGTCACGTCCTCCAGGATGCTGCGCGCCTGCTCGGCAATCACGTCGGCGTCGAGCGCGTGGTGGTCGAAGACCTCGGCCGTGTCGCGCATCACGATGCTGGTGACGACGGGCAGCGCGTGAGCGCCCATGGCTGCGACAGTCGCTACATCACCGGCCGAGCCGCCGGCGCCGGTCGGGTCGCTGGCGTTGAAGCTCATCACGCAAGCCGGCGCGACCTGCTCTTCGACGGCATCGGATTCGGGCTCGGGGGGGAGGGTTTCAGCGGTCATGGGAAGCAGTCCGAAGCAGCGGTTTTCAGAGGGTGGGTGGTGCGTTTGCACAACCTGGCCAAACCTCTAGGCAAACGTGAAGAATGTTGCGTATGTACCTACAAAGACTTGATTTTCTGACTAAGCGCACCGCTAGAATCTGGTCGCATTGTAGTGAAGCAAAGAGCCTGACGTGAGCGACCCCAAAACATGGATGTGCCTCATCTGCGGATGGATCTATGACGAGGCCGCCGGCGACCCGGAGCACGATATCGCGCCGGGAACGCCCTGGGAAGCGGTGCCGATGAACTGGACCTGCCCCGAGTGTGGCGCCCGCAAAGAAGACTTCGAGATGGTTCAGATCTGAACCCCGAGGCCGACAACACAAACGCGGGCTGAACCGCGCCCCGTCGTTGAGGAGAATGTTCGTTGAGCAATCAGGCCCCAGCCGGCGCCGCAAGCATCAAGGTGCTGGTCATCGATGACAGCAACACGATCCGGCGCAGCGCAGAAATATTCCTCAAGCAAGGCGGCTACGAAGTGCTGCTGGCCGAAGACGGCTTCGACGCGCTGTCAAAGGTCAATGACCACGACCCCGATCTGATCTTCTGCGACATCCTGATGCCGCGCCTCGATGGTTACCAGACCTGCGCGATCATCAAGCGCAACCTGAAGTTTTCCGATGTGCCCGTGATCATGCTGTCGAGCAAGGACGGGCTGTTCGACAAGGCGCGGGGCCGCATGGTGGGCTCGCAGGACTACCTGACCAAGCCGTTCACCAAAGACCAGTTGCTGCAGGCCGTCGAACTGCACCGGCGGGTCGTTTGAGATGGTCGGTGCCGTTGTTTGCCGGGTGGCGCTGCGCGACGATTCCGCGGCCCGCGCTGACGCCAGAAAACTGATGTTGAGGACCAGATCATGACGATCCGCAAGATTCTTTTGGTCGACGATTCGAAGACCGAACTGCACTTCATGTCCGACCTGCTCGGCAAGCGCGGCTACGCCATTCGCACCGCCGAAAACGGCGAAGAAGCGATGAAACGCCTGGGCGAGGAAACGCCCGACCTGATCCTGATGGACGTGGTGATGCCGGGCCAGAACGGCTTCCAGCTGACCCGCGCCATCACCCGCGACCCGCGCTTTGCCAACGTGCCAGTGATCATGTGCACCAGCAAGAACCAGGAAACCGACAAGGTCTGGGGCATGCGCCAGGGCGCCCGCGACTACATCGTCAAGCCGGTCGATGCCGACGAGCTCGTCGCCAAGATCCACGCCTTCGACTGAACAGTGCCGCGGCACTCCGAACACCGAACCCGCACGCCCGACGGACGAACCTGAATGGCCAACAAGCAAGCACTGCGTGAACTCCAGAGCCGCCTGGCCGAGCGTTTGCAGGCGGCGCGCACCCAGGCACGCGGCAAGTCGTGGCTGGCGGTCGAGTGCAGCGGGCGCGGCCTGCTGTTCCCGCTGCGCGAAGCCGGCGAGATTTTCGCGCTTGCGCCGATCATGCCGGTGCCGCACAGCCACCGCTGGTTTCTCGGCGTCTCTAACCTGCGCGGCCACCTGCACGGCGTGGTCGACCTGGCCGACTTCCTGGGCGTCAAGTCGCAGGAACTCGGCCGCGAACAATCCCGGCTGGTCGGTTTCAACCAGTCGCTGGACCTCAACTGCACCCTGATGGTCGACCGGCTGTCGGGCTTGCGCAGCGAGGCCGAGCTGACGCTCGAGCCGGAGGTGGACGGAGCTTCCCGGCCCGCGTTCGTGGGCGTGCGCCTGCGCGACGAGGCCGGGCGGATCTGGCAGGAGTTGAACCTGGCCGAACTGGCCACTGACGAAGCATTTCTGAAGGTCGTGGGCTGAACCCCGCGTCCGTGCAGACACACCAACGAGAGTGCACGAGGTCGATATGAGCTTGCTGAACAAGATCAAGGGTTGGGGCCAAAAGGGCGGGGCCACCCCCGACCAAGACCTGGCGGACGAAGTGCCTTTCGGCGACGCGTATGCGCCCGCTGGCGCTGCCTCGACGCAGGGGCGCGCGGGCGACCCGAACTCGGTGTCCAGCCTGGAGGCCCCGACCTTGCAGCAGCCGATGGACCTCGACACCTCGATCATTTCCGAAGCCGCGCCCTCGGGCATGGCCGAGTTCTCCGAAACCCGCCTGCCCGATGCGGCCGCACCCGCGATGGCAGCGGCAGGCACCGGCCTGCCGCTGATCGGCAACCGGCCCGTGGCCGAGCAACAGCGCATCCTGTTCTTCATGATCGTGCTCGGGTTCATCGCGCTGATCGCGGTGACGCTGCTGTCGGTCCGGTCGGCCAACCAGGGCTCGGCCCAGGTGGGGGCCAGCGGCCAGGCGCTGATGCAGTCGCAGCGGCTCGCCAAGTCGGTGTCGCAGGCCTTGATCGGCAATGTG
>JAYVTD010000414.1:0-8646 GCA_043774765.1 Rhizobacter sp.
CACGCCGATCTTCATGCGGATCTGGTTGATGAAGATCACCATGGTGTTGGTGCGCTTGATGCTGCCGGTGAGCTTGCGCAGCGCCTGGCTCATCAGGCGGGCCTGCAGGCCGGGCAACGAATCGCCCATTTCGCCTTCGATCTCGGCCTTGGGCGTGAGCGCGGCAACAGAGTCGATCACGACCAGGTCAACCGAGGCGGAGCGCACCAGCGCATCGACGATCTCGAGCGCCTGCTCGCCGGTGTCGGGCTGGCTGATCAAGAGCTCTTGCAGGTTGACGCCGAGCTTCTGGGCGTAGCCGATGTCGAGCGCATGCTCGGCGTCGATGAAAGCACAGGTGCCGCCGACACGCTGCATCTCGGCGATAACCTGCAGCGTGAGCGTGGTCTTGCCGCTCGATTCCGGGCCGTAGATCTCGACCACGCGGCCGCGCGGCAGGCCGCCGACGCCGAGGGCCAGGTCGAGGCCGAGCGAGCCGGTGGAAACGACTTCGATGTCTTCGATGACCTCGCCTTCACCGAGGCGCATGATCGTGCCCTTGCCGAACTGCTTTTCGATTTGGGCCAGCGCGGCCTGCAGGGCCTTGGCTTTTTCGGTGTTGACGGCGGGGGGGGCGACTTTGGCGGTTGCGTCCAAGGGGTTCTCCTGAAAGTTGTTCGCATTATCCAGAAAGCTGGATGTTTGTACAGTAGCTTGAGCGATCATTTGCAAGCCATCCCTACAATCGATGGGCCCGCTGGGCAAGGAGACAAGCATGCGCATCCTGATCGCAGAAGATGATCAAGTGCTGGCCGACGGCCTGCTGCGCGCGCTGCGCAATGCAGGCTACGCAGTCGACCAGGTCAGCAGCGGAACCGAGGCCGACGCGGCGCTCGCGTCGCACGAATTCGACTGCGTGATCCTCGACCTGGGCCTGCCCAAGCTGCACGGCCTGGAAGTGCTGCGCAAGCTGCGCGCCCGCGGGTCGAGTGTGCCGGTGTTGATCCTGACCGCGGCCGACAGCGTGGAGCAGCGTGTCAAGGGCCTGGATTTCGGCGCCGACGACTACATGGCCAAGCCGTTTTCGCTGCAGGAACTCGAAGCCCGGGTGCGTGCGCTGACACGGCGCGGCCTGGGCACGGCTTCGACCATCATCAAACACGGCCCGCTCAGCTTCGACGCGACCGGCCGGGTGGCCTACATCAACGACCAGATGATCGAGCTTTCGGCGCGCGAACTGTCGCTGCTCGAAGTGCTGCTGCAGCGCGCCGGCCGGCTCGTCAGCAAGGACCAGCTGGTCGAGCGTCTGTGCGAGTGGGGCGAAGAGGTCAGCAACAACGCAATCGAGGTCTACATCCACCGGCTGCGCAAGAAGATCGAGCAGGGCCCGGTGCGGATCGCCACGGTGCGCGGGCTGGGCTACTGCCTGGAGCGTATTCCCGCTTAGGGCCTGTTAACGCCACACGTGCCGAACCCCGCCCTCCGAAAACCCGAGCCCCGCCCGCGCGAGCAGCGCTCGCTGTTCGGCGAGATCCTCGACTGGATGCTCGCCCCGCTGCTGCTGCTGTGGCCGATGAGCGTGGTGCTGACCTGGCTGGTGGCGCAGGGCATTGCCAACAAGCCCTTCGACCGCGAACTCGGCGAGATGGTGCGGGTGCTGTCGAAGGAAGTGGCGGTGAGCAGCGCTTCAGGCGGTGTGCAGGCGGTGTTCAAGCTGCCGGTGGGGGCCTCCGAGATCCTGCGCACCGACGAAGCCGACGACATCTACTACCAGGTGCTGGGCCTGCGCGGCGAGTACCTGAGCGGCGACACCGCGTTGCCGGTGCCGGGCGACGAAGACCGGGCGCCGCCCGGTGAAGTGCGTTTTCGCGACGACACGCTGAACAACGACAGCGTGCGCGTGGCCTACATGTGGGTCAATGTAGCCGACCAATGGGCCGGGCAGGGGACCGCGAACGATGGCACCGGTGCGCCGCTGGTGCAGGTGGCCGAGACGCTGGGCAAACGCTCGCGCCTGGCCACCGAGATCATCAAGGGCGTGATCCTGCCGCAGTTCGTGATCCTGCCGCTCGCTGTGCTGTTGGTGTGGCTGGCGCTGGCGCGTGGCATCGCGCCGCTGAACGAATTGCAGCAGCGCATCCGGCGCCGCGACAGCAACGACCTGAGCCCGATCGACGAACGCCAGGCGCCCGAAGAAGTGTCGCCGCTGGTGCGGGCAATCAACGACCTGCTCGCGCGGTTGGACCAGTCGATGCAGACGCAGAAGCACTTCCTGGCCGACGCCGCGCACCAGCTCAAGACACCGCTGGCCGGGCTGCGCACGCAGGCCGAACTGGCGCAACGCCAGATCGACGCCGGCCAGCACGACCCGCAGGCGCTGAAGCTGCCGCTGCAGCAGATCGCGCGTTCCAGCCAGAACGCGGCCCACATGGTCAACCAGCTGCTGGCGATGGCGCGCGCCGAGAACCAGCAGCACGCCGCGCAGCAGCAGGTGCTCGACCTGGCCGTGCTGGCGACCGAAACGGTACGCGACTTCGTGCCGCGCGCGCTCGAAAAGCGCATCGACCTCGGCTTCGAAGGCCCGGAGTCGGTGGCCGAGTCGCGCCACCGCCAGGGCCCGCTGGTACTGGGCCACCCGCTGCTGCTGCGCGAGCTGATCCGCAACCTGGTCGACAACGCGCTGCAGTACACACCGGCCGGTGGCACCGTGACGGTTCGGGTGCTCGACGACCCGTTCGGGCAGGTCGTGGTGCTGCAGGTTGAAGACTCGGGGCCGGGCATTGCCGCGGCCGAGCGCGAACAGGTGTTCCAGCCCTTCTACCGCTCGCTCGGCACCAACGTCGACGGCTCCGGCCTGGGGCTGGCGATCGTGCGCGAGATCGCGCAGCAGCATGGCGCCGAGGTCACGCTAGCAGACGCGAACCTGCGCCACCGGCCGGGCCTGAACGATCAGGCCGGCGCCGCCTTCGGGCCGGGCGCCCGCTTCACGCTGCGATTGCCGGCGGCGCCGGCCCGCGCGCCCGATCAACTCTGAATCAAGCGTCGGCTCTTCGAGATCGCCATCAGGATCCCGAGGCCCAGCCCGAGCGAGACCATCGCCGTGCCGCCGTAGCTGATGAACGGCAGCGGTACCCCCACCACCGGCAGGATGCCGCTGACCATGCCCATGTTGACGAAGGCATAGGTGAAAAAACTGAGCGTGATAGCGCCTGCGAGCAAGCGTGTGAACACGGTCGGCGCGTCGGCCGCGATCATCAGCCCGCGGAAGATCAGGAAGATGAAGCCGAGCAGCAGCGCGGTGCAGCCGATCAGGCCGAACTCTTCGGAGAACGCGGCGAAGATGAAATCGGTGGTGCGCTCGGGGATGAATTCGAGGTGCGTCTGCGTGCCCTTCATGAACCCCTTGCCCTCGATGCCGCCGGAGCCGATCGCGATCATTCCCTGGATCGTGTGAAAGCCTTTGCCGAGCGGGTCGGTGCTCGGGTCGAGCAGCGTGCAGATGCGGTTCTTCTGATAGTCCTTGAGCACCGGCAGCCAGCTCACCCCGGGCTGGCAGATGCGGTCTTCAGAGACAACGATCGCGGTGATGCCGATCACGCCGACGAGCAGCACCGGAACGATCAGTTTCCACGACAGCCCGGCGAAGAAGATCACGTACAGGCCGGCCGAGAACACCAGGATCGCGGTGCCGAGGTCGGGCTGCTTGACGATCAGGCCGACCGGAATGGCCAGCAGCAGCAGCGCGACCAGGAAGTCGGGCACGCGCAGCTGGCCTTCGCGGCGCTGGAACCACCAGGCCAGCATCAGCGGCGTGGCGATCTTCAGGATCTCGCTCGGCTGGATCACCACGCCCACGTTGAGCCAGCGGGTTGCACCCTTCTTCGTGACGCCCATCACCGCCACGGCGACCAGCAGGCCGATACCGAAAACATACAGCGGCACGGCGAGCTTCATCAGCGTCAGCGGCGACACCTGCGCCACCACGAACAGCACGACCAGCGCCAGCAGCATGTTGCGGCCGTGGTCGACAAAACGCGTGCCGTGGTCGAAGCCGGCCGAATACATCGTGACCAGGCCGGCCGCGCCGAGCAGCAGCATCGCCACGATCAGCGGCCCGTCATAGCCAGTGAACACCGGCTTCATTCGCTGCAAAAGCGAAGGTTTGTCGAAGACCGAACTCATGGCGCCTTCTTCACCGCGCCTGCGGCGGCAGCCACCCGCTGCACGGCCGACGCGGCCGAGGCCGGCACGGCGGCGGGCAGCGGCGCGGCCACGCCCTGCGGGCCGAGCGACGCGGTCGAGCCGTCGATCGTCACGCCCGGCAGTGGCACCGTGGCTGCTGGCCGCGGCGTGCCGGTGGGCACGGTCGACTGGCCTAGGCGCGTGGCGGCCAGGTCGGCTTCGCTCGGGTACACACCCTGCAGCACAAAATCCATCACACGCCGCGCGATCGGCGCCGCCGAACTGGCCCCGAAGCCGGCGTTCTCGACCACCAACGCCAGCGCGATGCGCGGCTCGTCGAGCGGCGCGAATGCGGTGTAGAGCGCGTGGTCGCGGTGGCGCTCGTCGATCAGGTTCGCGTTGTACTTTTCGTTCTTGCCGATCGCGATCACCTGCGCGGTGCCGGTCTTGCCACCCGACTGGTACGGCGCGCCCGCGAACGAGCGGGCCGACGTGCCCTCCTGGGTCACGCCGAACATCGCACGCCGGATGAAGGCCACGTCTTCGGCCTTCCACGGCAACGAAGGCAGCGCTTCGCCGATCTGGCGGCGCTGCACCCGGGTCTCGAAGTTCTCGACCACCTTCACCAGGTGCGGCGTGTAACGCTGCCCGCCCGCCGCCAGCGTGGCGGTGGCCTGCGCCAGCTGCAGCATCGTGAAGGCGTTGTAGCCCTGGCCGATGCCGAGCGAGATGGTCTCGCCGGCATACCACTTCTGCTGCTCTTTCTTGCGGTAGTTGCGGCGCTTCCACTCGGTCGAGGGCAGCGTGCCGCGCAGCTCGCCCTGCATATCGATGCCGGTCAGCTGGCCCAGGCCGAGCGGCGCCATGAAGTCGTGCATCGCGTCCACACCGAGGTCGTTGGCGAGCACGTAGTAGTAGGTGTCGCACGACTGCACGATCGACTTGTACATGTCGACGACGCCGTGGCCACCTTCCTTGTCGTCACGGAAGCGGTGGTTGCCGAAGTTGAAAAAGCCCGGGTCGCTGATCGTCTGCTGCGGCGTGCGTTTGCCGAGTGTGAGTGCGGCCATCGCCATGAACGGCTTGTAGGTCGAGCCCGGCGGGTAGGTGCCACGCAGCGCCCGGTTCAGCAGCGGTTTGTCGGGTGATTCGTTGAGCGCTTTCCAGCTTTCGGTATCGATGCCGTCGACGAACAGGTTGGGGTCGAAATTGGGCTTGCTGACGAAGGCCAGCACCTCGCCGTTGCGCGGGTCGATGGCCACGAGCGCGCCGCGCCGGTCGCCGAACATCTCCTCGATCAGCGCCTGCAGCCGGATGTCGATCGACATCACGAGCGCGTTGCCCGGCGTCGCCGGGTTGCTGCGCAGGCGGCGCACCGGGTGGCCGCTGGCGCTGGTTTCCATCTCTTCGAAGCCGGTCGTGCCGTGCAGTTCGGCTTCGTAGCTCTGCTCGATGCCGAGCTTGCCGATGTATTCGGTGCCACGGTAGTTGGCTTCGTCTTCCGACTCGTCGATCTTCTCTTTTTCGGCTTCGTTGATGCGCCCGATGTAGCCGATCAGGTGGCTGCCGACCTCGCCGAGCGGGTAGTTGCGGAACAGGCGGGCCTTGATGTCGACGCCGGCGAATCGGAATCGCTGCGCGGTGAAGCGCGCCACTTCGTCGTCGCTCAGCTTGGTGCGGATCGGCAGCGACTCGAAGCTCTTGTTCTCTTCCATCAGGCGCTTGAAGCGCTTGCGGTCGCGCGGCAGGATCTCGACGATCTGTGCCAAGCGGTCGATCGTCGCGTCGAGATCGGCGGTCTTGCCGGGCGCGATCTCGAGCGTGTAGGCCGAGTAGTTGTTGGCCAGCACAACGCCGTTGCGGTCGAGGATCAGGCCGCGGTTCGGCACGATCGGCACCACCGCGATGCGGTTGTTCTCGGCCTGCGTCATGAGCTCTTCGTGTTTGTAGACCTGCAGGTAGACGAGGCGCGAGGCAAGCAGGCCGAACGCGACCAGCACGAACACGGCGGCGGCCGCCAGGCGCATGCGAAAGCGCCCGACTTCCTGTTCGACGTTCTTCAGCTCGGTCATAGTGGACGATTCTGATCCGGGTCGGGCGCACGCCGCTGCGGCGCCAGCAACAACCATGTCACGATCGGCCACAGCAGCGCCTCGAACACCGGTGCCAGCAGCATCTGCCAGCCCGGAAACATGCCCCCGGCCACCATGCGCACGAGCAGCGACACGGCGTGCGCGGCGAAGAACAGCGGCAAGATCTGCACCGCCTGAGAAGGCACCGTGAACCACAGCAGGCGGCGGTGGATCGTGATCGCAAAGAAGCTCAGCAGCGTGTAGGCCAGCGCATGCTGGCCGAGCACCGCGCCGTCGTGCACGTCCATCACCACGCCGAACATGAACGCCAGTCCGACACCGACACGGCGCGACTGGTGCACGTTCCAGAACACCAGCACCAGCGCCAGCAAATCGGGCACGGCCGGTACGCGGCCGAGCGGGACCAGGTTGAAGATCAGCGCGAACACCAGCGTGAACGCGACGAACAGCGGGTTGACCGGCAGCAGCAGCTGGTCGGTTGATCGCGGCATGATCATGCTGCGGCCCGCTTCTCTCGCGGGGCCGGCGTCACTTGCGGCCCCCCCTGCGCGCCGGCCGCGGCTTGGCCTCGTCCGCCGGCTCAGGCGGCGGTGGCATCTGCAGGCCGACCGGCTCCAGCACCATCACGTGGCGCACACCGTCGGGCAGGGCGGTCGGCGTCAGCACGATCCGGGCGAAGCCCGAGTCGACCTTGCGGTCGACCAGCGCGACCTTGGCCACCGGCAAGCCGGGCGGGTACACCCCGTCGACGCCCGAGGTCGTCAGCGTGTCGCCGACCTGCACGTCGGCATTGCCCGCCATGAAGCGCATTTCCATCGCTTCGCCCAGGCCGGCGGCGCTGCCGAAGGCGGCGCTGCGCGCCTGGCTGCGCGCGTTGAGCACGGGAATGGCGGCGTCCTTGTCGGTCAGCAGCGTCACTTCCGACGACAGCGGGAACACCCGCGTCACCTGGCCGAGCACCCCGGCTTCGTTGATCACCGGCGAAGCGAGCACCACGCCGTTGGTGGCGCCCCGGTCGATGACGACCTTGCGTGAATACGGGTCGGAGGCTTCGTACAGCACCTGCGCCGTTTGCGAGCGCACTGTGAGGCGCGGGCGCAGCTCAAGCAGCGCGCGCAGCCGCGCGTTTTCGCCTTGCAGCTGATCGACCTGCAGTGCGCGCTCGGCCTGGCGCGCCAGCTGGAGCTTGGCGTCGGCCGCGCCGTCGAGCGCGCGCTTGAGGCCCATGAAATACTCGCTGACGTCGCTCAAGGCCTGCACCGGCACGAGCAGCGCCTGTTGCGGGTAGTACAGCACCGTGGCCAGGCCGGCGCGCAACTGGCGTGCGATGGTGAAGCGGTTGTCGGCCACCATCAGGAACAGCGCCAGCGCCGAAAACAGGATCAGCTTGGTCAGCGCCGACGGGCCCTGTCGAAAGAAGGGCGGCGGGGTGCGGTCGATGGTGCCGAAGGACATGAAGGCAAGGTCAGTGTGGCGGCGCGCAAAATTCTGAAACGAAAAAGCCGGCCACGGTTTGCGCGCGCCGGCTCTTCAGGTGAATGCCACTCACTCGGACGTGAAGATGGAGCCGAGCCGCTCCATGCGCTCGATCGCCATGCCACAGCCGCGCACCACGCAGGTCAACGGGTCTTCGGCCACGAGCACCGGCAGGCCGGTTTCTTCGGACAACAAGCGGTCGAGGTCGCGCAGCAGGGCGCCGCCGCCGGTCAGCATCATGCCGCGCTCGGCGATGTCGGCGCCGAGCTCGGGCGGGGTTTGCTCCAGCGCGTTCTTCACCGCCGAGACCATCTGGTTCAGCGGGTCGGTCAGCGCTTCGAGAATCTCGTTGCTGCTGATCGTGAAGCTGCGCGGCACACCTTCACTGAGGTTGCGGCCTTTGACTTCCATCTCTTTCACTTCGGAGCCGGGGAAGGCGCTGCCGATCTTCTTCTTGATCATCTCGGCCGTCGGCTCGCCGATCAGCATGCCGTAGTTGCGGCGGATGTAGTTGATGATCGACTCGTCGAACTTGTCGCCACCGACGCGGATGCTGCCCTTGTAGACCATGCCGCCGAGGCTGATCACGCCGACTTCGGTGGTGCCGCCGCCGATGTCGACCACCATCGAGCCGCTCGCCTCGGACACCGGCAGCCCGGCGCCGATTGCCGCGGCCATCGGCTCTTCGATCAGGTACACGTCGGAGGCACCGGCGCCGAGCGCCGACTCGCGGATCGCGCGGCGCTCGACCTGCGTGGAGCCGCAAGGCACGCAGATGATGATGCGCGGGCTCGGGCGAAGGATGCCGCGCGGGTGAACCATCTTGATGAACTGCTTGAGCATCTGCTCGGTGACCGTGAAATCGGCGATCACGCCGTCTTTCATCGGGCGGATGGCCTCGATGTTGCCCGGCACC
>JAYVTD010000415.1:0-2899 GCA_043774765.1 Rhizobacter sp.
GCCCACTCCGCGTTGCAAGGCTTCGCCGGGGCCCAACCCCGGCTGTGCCTTGCGCCTTGATTGGGCCCGCTCTGGGGCCTCACGCGGGCACGATTCATATGTTCACAAGCTCTCAGGTCGTCAGCGCCTTGACCAGCGCATCGACGCACAGCGCCATCAGGCCCCCCGGCAGCAGGCCGAACACCAATACCGCTGCGCCGTTCAGCGACAGCACGGCGCGCACGTCGCCGGTGCTGACGATCGGCCGCAGGTCGGCCGGCTCGTCGAAGAACATGACCTTGACGACGCGCAGGTAGTAGTAGGCCCCGACCAGCGACAGCACCACGGCCGCGACCGCGAGCCAGATGTAGCCGGCGCTGTTGGTCGAGATCAGCGACTGCAGCACCGACAGCTTGGCGTAGAAACCCACCGTCGGTGGCAGGCCGGCGAGCGAGAACATGAACACTGCCATCACCGCCGCGAACCACGGGCTGCGCTTGGCCAGGCCGGCGAGATCGTTGACCTCTTCCGACTCGAAGCCCTGGCGCGACAGCAGCATGATCATGCCGAAGGTGCCGAGCGTGGTGAGCACGTAGGTGACGATGTAGAACATCGACGAGGCGTACGAGTTGCCGGCCGACACGGTGTTGCCGTAGACCACGCCCGAGCACAGGCCGAGCAGCATGAAACCCATCTGCGCGATGCTCGAATAAGCCAGCATGCGCTTCAGGTTGCTCTGTGCGATGGCGACCACGTTGCCGAGCAGCATCGAGCCGAACGCCAGCACGACGAGCATCTGCTGCCAGTCGACCGCCAGACCGAGCATGCCTTCGACCAGCAGGCGAATCGTGATCGCGAAGGCCGCGAGCTTGGGTGCGCCACCGATCAGCAGCGTAACCGCGGTGGGCGCGCCCTGGTAGACGTCGGGCACCCACATGTGGAAAGGCACGGCGCCGAGCTTGAAGGCGAGGCCGGCGACGACAAACACCTCGCCCAAGATCAGCACCTGCTTGTTGATCTGGCCGGTGCCGATGGCCTTGAAGACCTCGTTGATGTCGAGCGAACCGGTGGCGCCGTACATCATCGACAGGCCGTAGAGCAGGAAGCCGCTGGCGAGCGCGCCGAGCACGAAGTACTTCATCGCGGCTTCGGTCGCGTCGGCGTGGTCGCGGCGCATCGCGACCAGCGCGTACAGGCTCAACGTCATCAGTTCGAGGCCGAGGTAGACAACCAGAAAGTTGTTGGCCGAGAGCATCACGCAGATGCCGAGCAGCGAGAACATGCTGAGCGTGAAGAGCTCGCCCTTGAGCATGTCGCGCGAGCCGGCGTAAGGGCGCGCGTAGACGAGCGAGATCATCACGGCAACGGTGGCGAACAACCCGAGCAGGTGACCCATCGAGTCGGCGACGACCATGCCCTGCATCGCGTACACGGTCTGACCGCCATTGAAGGCGCCGAGCTGCATGGCGGCCACGACGGCAAGCGACGCCTGGGTGAGCCAGTAGGTCGGCGTGCGGCGCGGGTCGGTGACCCACAGGTCGACCATCGCCACCACGCAGGCCATCACCAGCAGCACGATTTCCGGGTAGACGGCAAACCAGTTCAGCTGAGTCATGGTGTTGTTCTCTCGTCTTTCAGGGGGCGAGCTTGGGTGTGGCCACGTGCTTGAGCAACTCGCTTACCGAGACCTGCATCACGTCGGTGAAGGGCTTCGGGTACAGGCCCATCCACAGCACGGCAATGGCCAGCACGGCGAGCATCGTGAACTCACGCGCGTCCAGGTCGGCCAGCGTGCGCACAGGGTCGTTGGCGACCGGGCCGAAGTAGACCCGCTTGACCATCCACAGCGTGTAGGCCGCGCCGAAGATCAGCGTGGTGGCAGCGACGGCGCCGAGCCAGAAATTGAACTTCACGGCGCCGAGGATCACCATCCACTCGCCGACGAAACCGGCGGTGCCCGGCAGGCCGCAGTTCGCCATCGCGAACAGCACCGCGAAGGCGGCGAACTTGGGCATGGTGTTGGCCACGCCACCGTAGGCCGCGATCTCGCGCGAGTGCACGCGGTCGTACAACACGCCGATGCACAGGAACATCGCCCCCGAGACAAAACCGTGCGAGACCATCTGCACGATGCCGCCGGCCATGCCGAGCTCGTTGAAGATGAAGAAGCCGAGCGTCACGAAGCCCATGTGGGCGATCGACGAATACGCCACCAGCTTCTTCATGTCCTGCTGGACCAGCGCGACGAAGCCGATGTAGACGACCGCGATCAACGACAGCGCGATCATGAACCAGGCCCACTCGTGGCTCGCGTCGGGCGTGATCGGCAGCGAAAAGCGCAGGAAGCCGTAGGCGCCGAGCTTGAGCATGATCGCTGCCAGCACCACCGAGCCTCCGGTGGGCGCTTCGACGTGGGCGTCGGGCAGCCAGGTGTGCACCGGCCACATCGGCACCTTGACCGCGAAGGCGAGGAAGAACGCGAAGAACAGCAGCGTCTGCACCGGCCCGGCCAGCGGCAGTTTGTGCCAGGTGAGGATATCGAAACTGCCGCCCGACTTGTAGTACAGGTAGATCAGCGCGACCAGCATCAACAGCGAGCCGGCCAGCGTGTACAGGAAGAACTTGAACGCCGCGTAGACGCGCCGCGGGCCGCCCCACACGCCGATGATCAGGTACATCGGGATCAGCGTGGCTTCGAAGAACACGTAGAACAGCAGGCCGTCGAGCGCGCTGAACACGCCGACCATCAGGCCCGACAGAACCAGGAACGCGCCCATGTACTGGTGCACGCGGTCGGTGATCACCTCCCACGCGGCGATCACGACGATCACGGTGATGAAGGCGGTGAGCGGCACGAACCACATCGACAGGCCGTCGACACCGAGGTGGTAGTGCACGTTGAAGCGTGCGATCCAGCCGA
>JAYVTD010000416.1:0-6080 GCA_043774765.1 Rhizobacter sp.
CCTGCTTTATCCGGCGTTCCCGTACCCGAACTACACCCGCATCACCCGCGCCGACGCCGATGCGCTGCACGCCTGGCTGCGCCTCGTGCCTGCGGTGGAGCAGCCCCACCGGCCGCACGAGTTGCAATTCCCGTTCAACCAGCAGGCGGCGTTGGCGGTGTGGCGCGCGCTCTACTTCCGGCCGGGGCAACACCGGGTCGATCCAAAAGGTTCGCCCGAAGTGGACCGCGGCGCTTACCTGGTCGAAGGCCTGGGCCACTGCAATGCCTGCCACTCCAGCCGCAATGCGCTCGGCGCGACGACCGGCCCGCTCGATCTGGCGGGTGGCCTGATCCCGGTGCAGAACTGGTACGCGCCGTCGCTGACCTCGGCGAACGAGGCAAGCGTGGTGGCGTGGGAGATGCAAGACGTCGTGGAGCTTCTGAAGAACGGCGTCTCGGCGCGCGGCTCGGTGGCCGGGCCGATGAGCGAGGTGGTGCGCGGCGGCACGCAGCACCTGTCCGAGCTCGACCTGCGGGCGATGGCCATGTATTTGAAGGCGCTGCCGCAGACCGCGCCCATGGTGGCGGCCGAAGCGGCACCCTACGCCCCCACCGGCCCGGGCGCCGAGCTCTACGAGCGCCACTGCGCCGCTTGCCATGGTGATGCCGGCGAAGGTGTGCGCGGCGTCTACCCCGCGCTGGCCGGCAACCGTGCGGTCACGATGCCCCAGGTGGCAAACCTCGTTCACGTGGTACTCGAAGGCGGCTTCGCGCCGGCAACCGTTGGCAACCCGCGGCCTTACGGCATGCCACCCTTCGCGACCGTGCTGAGCACCGAAGAAACGGCGCAGCTGCTGTCGTTCGTTCGCGCCAGCTGGGGCAACCGCGGCGCTGCGGTTTCAGCGCTCCAGGTCGAGCGCTTCCGCAGCGCGCGGTGACACGCCCGGGCTCAGAGTGTGAGAGTTTTCGGACGTGCCCGAGCGGCGCGTCCAAAGGCGCCCGATCTAGGCGCAAAGCACAGCCATAGCTCGGGCTATGGCGAGCATTTGCAACGACGAGCGGGGGCCTTTGGGCGTGACGAGCGGGCATGGGCGAAAGACTCTCACACTCTCAGTTCAGCTTGATCGCCTCGACCTGGATCAGCAGGCGCACGTTGTCCTCGAAGCCGAACTGAAGGCCCCACACCACGCCCCACATGCTGCGCAGGATGTTGGTCTCGAAGTCGCCGCCGCAGACCTCGCGCTTGACCAGCGGGCTGATGTAGCAGTTGAACTTCTGCGCTTTCAGCACCACCGGGTGGGTCTTGTCGAGCAGGGTCAGCTGGCCCTGCAGCTCGCTGACCTTGTCGCCCTCGAAGACGAACTTGTCCGACACAAACTTGCCGGTCGGATGGTCGGCAACGTTGAAGAAGTCCTTGCCCTGGATCTGCCGATTCAGGAAGTCGACGCCAGTGTTGACCGATGAGATGTCAATCACGATCTCGACTTTGCCGGTCTTGGCCGCACGGTCGAAAGACAACGTGCTGTCCTTGGTGCTGAAACGGCCGCGGTTGGTGGTGGTGCCGAAGTGCCCGTTTTCGTAGTTCACGAAGGTGTGGGTCGGGTCGACAGCGTAGTTCGGCGCCTGGGCCAAGGCCGGGCCAGACAGGCTCAGCGCGCTGGCCAGCGCCGCAGTGGTGAATGCGGCCCTCACAGCGGGCCCAGCCCGGTGAACAGCAACTTGAACTTGACGGTCACATCGTTGGCGACCACGGTGGTGTCGGTCCATTCGGCCTCACCGATCTTGAACTCCAGACGCTTGATCACGAAGCTGCCGCTGGCTGTGGAGTTGCCATTGGCCTGCGTGATCTGCACCGGCAGACTGAGGTCACGGGTCTGGCCCTTGATGTTCAGATTGCCAGCGACCTCGAACTTGCCGCCACCCAGGCCTTTGATGGCGCTGGACTGGAAGGTGGCCTGTGGAAACTTGGCGGCGTTGAACCAGACCGCCTTGGGCATTTCGCTGTCGGCCTCGGGCACGCCCAGGGATGCGCTGAGCACGTCGATGCTGAACTGCACGCTGCCGCTCTCAGGCTTCTTCGGATCGAGCATGAGTTGCGCCTCGAACTTGCGGAAGCGCCCGTCCACCGGCACGCCCATCTGCTTGGTGATGAATTGCACTTCGCTTTGCGCCGGCACCAGCTTGGCCGGCGCCTGAGCAAAAGCGGAGCTTGCCGCGAAGGTGGCCGCGATGGCCAGGAATTTCGATAATTTCATCGCCGAATCCTAAGGCCTGGACGGCCACATGCGCCAGAGCAGGCCGTCGCGGTCGACAAATTGATGCTTCAGCGCCGCCGCCACGTGCAGCAGCACCAGGGCGGCCAGGCTGTAGGCGGCGGCGCGGTGCATGGGTTTGAGTATCTCGTCGGCCAACGCCTTGTCAGGCGCCAGCAGGTCGGGCAGCGGCAGCACGCCGAACCAGACCACGTGCACCCCGGCGGCCGAGCTGTAGGCCCAGCCCAGCAGCGGCACGGCGAAGAACAGCAGGTACAGGCCCAGGTGCACACCGCGATGCGCGGAATGTTGCCAAGGTGTCATGGCGGAGCGCATCTGTGGCGACAAAGGCGGCGGCGGATGGCGCAGCCGCCACAGCAGTCGCAGCGCCGACAGCGCAAGGATGGTGATGCCAGCCCACTTGTGCCAGTTGATCAGCTTGATGCGCTGGATCGAGAAGGGCAAACCACTCATGTAAAACCCGACGCCAAAGGCGCCGATGATGGCCAGCGCCAGCAGCCAGTGCAGCGCAATCGCCAGCAGGCTGTAACGGTCGGTGATTGCGGCTTTGCTCGTCATTGTTCTTGCACCTGTCCTCGTGCGACAGCTCAAACTGTGCCTGCACTCAAATCTTGTCCAGTGTTGCGGTCTGTTTGGAGCTTAAGCGACTGTTGGCACGAATGCTCTTCTGGAGGATGTCGCGGGCGCAATTGGTCCGGACAAAGTGTCTGGGCTTGATGTTGTGTCGTGAACTTGGAGCGCATCAACCCATCGAGCATCTCGCTCCGTGTGCGGCGTTTCGCGGCATTGAAAGAGAATGCCGCGGTGGCGAGCGCGCCGCATTGGCCGCCGAGGCGACCAAGGACGCATCAGAACCATTGCCTGCACAGGAAATCCATGCACTTCGACATCATCACCGTCATCGGCCTGCTCGGCGGTGCCTTCTATCTCAGCAGTCACTTCATGCGCGGCATGGTGCCGCTGCGCACCTTGTCACTGTTCAGCAACGTCTTTCTGATCGTTTACAGCGTGTTCCATCTCAACTTCGACATCAGCACATTGGTCGTGCTGCCGGAGTTCTTGCTCAATGTCATCCTGTTGCCGATGAACGCCAAGCGCTTGGTGGAGATCCTGCGGCTGACCAAGCAGATCGAGCAGGTGACCGAGAAATCGCCGGTGTCCGAGTGGTTGCTGCCACACATGCACATGCACAAGCACAAGGCCGGTCATGTGCTGTTCCGCGAGGGTGACGAGGCCGACGAGATCTACTACGTGGGCAGCGGCACGTTGCGACTGGAGGGCCTGGACGCAACCATCGGCCCGGACAACCTGTTGGGCGAGATCGCGCTGTTCTCGCCCGACAGGAAGCGCACGCTGACCATCATCTGCGAGACCGACTGCGAGCTCTACACGATGACCGACGAGCAGATCTATCGCCTGTACTACCAGAACCCGAAGCTGGGCTTCTACTTCATGAAGCTGATCGTCGAGCGGCTGCTCAGCGACGTTAAGCGCCACAAGCTGGCGGCGAAGGCGGCCTGAAGCGCTAAGGCGGGGTGAGCTTCGCAAATCGGCCGCTCGGAATTCATTTCATGGCCACCCATGAATTGCTTGAAACCCGCGTCAATGATTGCTTCGCAGCCGTTGACGATCCAACGAATCAGACACTGCTGATTCCATGGATTGAATCAATTCAACCCGGGCCGGCCTGACGCAGGCTGTTGCCGAGCGCGGTCTTGCGCACGATCACCGCGAACGACTGCACCGGCGCTGCTTTCTCGCCTTCGAGCCGCCACAGGATGCCCGGCGTGCGGATCGGCGTCGGGCTCTCGATCGGGATCATCTGCAGCCCGGTCATGCCCGCCGGCACCGCGTTGATCGCGACGATGGCACCGATCTGCGCACGCAGCGCGAGGCCCAGCATCGGCGCGATCGTCGACATCTCGGCCACCACCAGCGGCTCGGCGCCGCTCGCCTTGAAACACTCTTCGAGCAGCGTGCGCGTGGCGAAATAGTCGGGCATCAGCACCAGCCGCTGCTGGTGCAGCTCGACCATGCGGATCCGCTTGCGCCCAGCCAGCGGGTGCGTGTCTGAGACCACCAGCACCATCTCCTCGTTGTAGAGCGGCTCGAACCACAGGTCGGTCGGGCCGTGGGGGCGGTAGGCGATGCCGATGTCGAGCTCGCCGGCGTGCAGCTTCGTGCCGATCTGATCGGCCGGCAGTTCCTCCACGCGCACCTGCACCGTCGGGTGGCGCGCCAGGAACTGCGCCACGCACTCCGGGATCAGGCCGATGTTGAAGGTGTGCGTGGCGCCGATGCGCACCTGGCCGGTCAGCCGACCGGCGCCGGGCTTGAGCATCGCCAGACCCAGGTCGACCTCTTTCAGAGCGCGGCCCGCGAAGCCGAGAAACAGCTCGCCGGCTTCGGTCGTCACCACCTTCTTGCCGATGCGGTCGAACAGCGGCTGGCCGACTTCGTCTTCGAGCTGGCGGATCTGGTGCGACAGCGTCGACTGCGTCACGTGCACCCGCTCGGCCGCGCGCGTGAAGCTGAGTGTTTCGGCCAAAGCCGTGAAGTAGCGAAGATGCCTCAGCTCCATACAAACCCCGATGTCGAATCGATGGCATCGATCATATCGATGTGAATTCACCATTTCCGTGCGCCGGGCGATGTCCCTAAGCTTCGCCAACCGAAGAGGCAGAGCCGCCCGCGGCCGACGAGACAACGGAGGCACACCATGTCCGAATACAACCAGAGCAAGCTGACGCAGGACGTGCTGGCCGCGTTCGCCGGCACGCCCGACGCGCGCCTGCGCGAATTGATGACGGCACTGGTCAAGCACGTGCACAACTTCGCCCGCGAGGTCGATCTGAAGCCCGAAGAGTGGCTGGCCGGCATGAAATTCCTCAACGCGGTCGGGCAGATCTCGACCGAGCGGCGGCCCGAATTCATCCTGCTTTCCGACACGCTCGGGCTGTCGATGATGGTTGTCGCGCTGGAGCAGGCCCGCGCCAGCGGCAACGCCAAGGGCGCGACCGAGGCCACCGAGGCCAGCGTCGAGGGTCCGTTCTACTGGCCCGGTGCTCCCGACCTGCCGCTCGGCACCGACATCGGCGAAGGTGTTCCTGGCGAGCCCACGCTCTACATGGGTCGCGTGACCGACGTGAACGGCGAGCCTCTGGCCGGCGCGCTGCTCGACGTGTGGTCGGGCGACGGCGACGGCAAATACGACGTGCAGCTCAGTCCCGAGCCGGTGATGAAGGCGCGCGGCCGATTCCGCACCGACGCCGAAGGCCGCTACTGGTTCTGGTCGATCCGGCCCTCGTACTACCCGATTCCCGACGACGGCCCGGTCGGCGAAATGCTGCGCGCGACCGACAGAAGCATCTACCGCCCCGGCCACATCCACATGCAGGTCTCGGCGCCCGGCCACGTGATGCTGACGACGCAGGTGTTCGTCGGCGGCAGCCGGTACATCGACGAAGACGCGGTCTTCGGCAAGCGCGACAGCCTGGTCGGCGACTTCGAGGCGCATCCGCCCGGCAAGGCCGTGGACGGGCGCGAGATGAAGAAGCCCTACCACTCTTCGAGCTTCGACTTCCGCCTGGCGCCGACGCCGGCCTGAATCGGCCCTCCGACGCGGCCAGCGGCCGCGCCACACCCAACACCCAAGGTTCCCATGAAGATCGGCAAGGTCACCGTGCCCCGCACGTCCATCACCACGTCTGACGAACACACCATCGTGGTTCGCGGGCGCGATCTGTCGAAGGAGCTGATCGGCAAGGTCTCGTTCGTCGAGCACTTCTTCCTGCTGCTCAACGGCACGCTGCCGACGGCCGGCGAA
>JAYVTD010000417.1:0-16989 GCA_043774765.1 Rhizobacter sp.
GCGCCCCGGCCGTGGGTGCTGGGGTGGGCGCAGGCGGCGTGGCGCCCGGCGCCGCCACCACAACGGTTTGGGCCGCGTCGGCCACCGCCGGCGCACTCGCCGGCTCGTCTTGCGGCGCCCGGACGCGCACGCCCATCTCGCGCAGCATCGCCACCTGGCGTTCACTCCAGCGCATCGTTCGCCTCCGGCACGGCGGGGCCGATCTTCAGGCTCATCACGACCGCGTCTTCACGCCGGCCGAAGGGCGCGGGGTAGTAGCCCTTACGCACACCGACCGCCATGAACCCGAAGCGCAGGTACATCGCCCGCGCGAGTTCGTTGCTCTCGCGCACTTCGAGCCAGAGTTCGCGTGCGCGGTGCTCGTGGCACAAGGGGATCAGCGCGTCAATCATGAAGCGGGCATGGCCGCGCCCCTGCGCCGCAGGGGCGACCGTGATGTTGAGCAGGTGCATTTCATCGACACCCGGCATCGCGATGAAATAACCGAGCAGCTCGCGCTGTGCATCGAGCACGACACACGCAGGGTACCCGGCCGCCAGCGAGTCGATGAAGTTGCCGCGGGTCCAGGGGAAGGCGTAGGCCGCCGCTTCGATGGCCATCACCGGATCGAGGTGCACGGTGCCCATCGGCGCCAGCACACGCTCGGGCGCCGCAGCGGCTGCACCGCCGACCCACAGCGCGCTCACTGTGCGAGCCCCACCGCTTCCTTGGCGGCTCGGGTGGCCTCGCGCTCGAGCGTGGTCTGGGCGAACTTGTCGCGCAGATAGAGCGGCAGCGCGAGCGCGGCGTCCACAGCGCCACCCTGCAACCACAAGGCGCGCGCCAGCGGCAGCATCGAGATGGCGCGCGGCAAGGCCTGCGGAAACAGCAGCGCAGCACCGGCCTGCAGTCGGTCGGCGAACACCGGCAGCGCGTTGCCGGCCACGCGCTGCGGCGGCTCGGCGCGCCAGCGTTCGTTGAGCGCGGCGGGGGTGATGAGGCGCGGTGCGTCGAGCACCTGCCAGTGCGCGGCGCAGTAGCTGTACTGGGCGGCATAGATCTCGTCCATGCGCGCGTCCATCGTGACCCAGACGCGGCTCTCGGTGTCGCTGCCGCGTGCGTCTTCGGCAACCGCGAGCAGGCTGTCGATCGGCAGCACCGGCTTGTTCGCTCCGAAGGCCAGGCCCTGCGCCACCGAACACGCGGTGCGCAGGCCGGTGAACGCACCGGGGCCGCGGCCGAAGGCGATGGCGTCGAGCGCTTTGAGCGACACGCCAGCCTCTTCAAGCAGCGCCATCAGCGCCGGGATCAGGCGCGCCGAGGCCAGCGCGCCACCGGCACTCTCGTGCGCGAAGACGCGGCCACCGACGGCGAGCGCAATGCTCATGTGTTCGGTGGCGGTATCGAAAGCGAGAAGCGCGGTCATGCGGGGAAGGTTCGCGCCGGGGCGTCGACGAGGGAAACGGGAGGCTTGAAACAGGGCGTGAATGAGCCTCTGCCACCCAAGTCTAAGGCAGTGCCGCCCGCGAGCGGCGGAGGTGCCGTGAGATCATCGAAGCATGTCGAAAAAGTGGATTCACGACGTGCTCGCCGCAGCGCTCGTCGGCGGCTCGTTCGCGGCAACGGCCGCCCCCTTGCCGAACGACGTGGCGGTGGCGCTCGAGCGCGCCAAGCTGCCGCGCGAAGCCTTCGTGACGGTGGTCCAGGAGGTGGGCAGCACACGCCCTCGCCTGGCCTGGCAGCCCGATCAGCCGGTCAACCCGGCCTCGCTGATGAAGCTGCTGACGACCTTTTCGGCGCTCGAATTGCTCGGCCCGGCGTGGAGCTGGAACACGCCGGTGTGGCTGCAGGGCACGGTGAAGGACGGTGTGCTCGACGGCAACCTCGTCATCAAGGGCAGCGGCGACCCGAAGTTCGTGCTCGAACGAGCGTGGCTGTTGCTCAAGCGGGTGCAGCAGGCCGGTGTGCGCGAGATTCGTGGTGACATCGTGCTCGACCGCAGCAGCTTCAGCGTGCCCGACCAGAACCCGGCCGATTTCGACGGTGAGCCGCTGCGCCCGTACAACGTGCGCCCCGATGCGCTGCTGCTGAACTACAAGGCGCTGACCTTCACGATCACGCCCGATGCGGCCCGCGGCGTGGCCAACATCGGCGTCGATCTGCCGCTCGCGGGCGTTCGCTTCGACAGCTCGGTGCCGCTCACGAGCGGCCCTTGCGAAGACTGGCGCGGCGCGCTGCGGCCCGACTTTTCCGACCCGACCCGCGCCCGTTTCACCGGCTCGCTGCCCGCGGCCTGCGGCGAAAAGACCTGGGCGCTCGCCTACGCCGACCCGAAAAGTTACAACGAACGTGCCTTGCTCGGGCTGTGGAACGACATGGGCGGCAAGCTGCGCGGCCTGGTGCGCGACGGCCCCGCCCCGGGCACCCGCCCGAGCTTCGAGCTCGCTTCGCCGGCGCTTGCCGAGGTGGTGCGCGACATCAACAAGTTCAGCAACAACGTGATGGCGCAGCAGCTGTTTCTGACGCTCGCGCTGACGCAGCGTGGCAGCGGTTCGCCCGAGCTCGCGCGCGAGGTGCTGCGCCAGTGGGTCGGCGAGCGTTTCGGCAACACCGGTGCGGGCCTGGTGGTCGACAACGGCTCGGGCCTGTCGCGCGACTCACGCGCCAGCGCGCAGTTGCTGGCGCGGCTGTTGCAAGTGGCGTGGGCGAGCCCGGTGATGCCCGAGCTGATGAGCTCGCTGCCGGTGAGTGGCATCGACGGCACGCTCAAACGTTCACGCGCCACGCTGGGCCGCGCTCACCTGAAAACGGGCTCGCTGCGCGACGTGAACGGCATGGCCGGTTATGTGCTTTCCAACTCGGGGCGGCGCTACGTCGTCGTCGCCATCGTCAACCACGCCAACGCGGGCGGCGCACGGCCCGCTTTCGACGCCTTGTTGCAATGGGCGGCGAACGACGCGCCCGCCTCTGCACTGTTGTCGACCGACCCCACGAACTGATTCAGACCATGACTTTCATCGATACCCTCGGCTACGCGGCCGCCACGCTCACCACCGCTTCGTTCGTGCCGCAGGCCTGGCTCACCTTTCGCACCCGCGACGTGAGCGGCATCTCGCTGGCGATGTACAGCGTGTTCACGATCGGCATCGCGCTGTGGCTGGTCTATGGCCTGTACATCGAGGCCTGGCCGATCGTCATTGCCAACGTGGTGACCTTGGCGCTCGCCGCGGCGATCCTCGGGATGAAACTCTCGATGGGCCGCAAGCGCGGCCAGCCTTCAGCGCCGCCCGGGCTCAGAACGGGTTGTTCAGCGCACGAGTCACGGCCAGCGAACCCAGGCTGACCTGGCCGCCGGCGCTCAGGTGGGTGGCGTCGGACCAGAGCCAGGTGATGCCATCGGCCGCGGTCGGCGTGGTCGGCGGCGGCACGGCACCGGCGTTGGTGCCCAGGGTCCGCGAGGTGCAGGTCGGCAGCGGCGCGCTCGGCAGGCAGGCCGGCAAGGTGGTGTTGACGAAGATCCCGCCACCGGCCAGGCGTGCCTTGACCACGCCGACGACGTACTCGTCGAGCTTGATCAGGCCGATCTTGCGGCCGTCGTTCATGATGTTGGCGCGCAGCTTGGCGTTGAAGCGCTCGCTCAGGCGCGCCAGCAGATCGGCGCGGCCGGGGTTCGCGGCGTTTTCGGTCTGGGCGAACGGCGTGTAGCCCATGTCGGGGGTGGTCGAGAGCAATACCTTCGCGCCGAGGTTGGCGATGCGGTTGACCTGAGCGGCGAGTTCGGCGCCGGCGGCTTCGAGATTGATCCTCAGTTGCGCTTCCGGGACGCCCGGGTACTGCGCGTACTGCGCCAGGATGTCGTTCGCCCCGACCAGCATGGTCACCATGTCTTTCTCGGTGAACGCGTCGGCGGCCAACTTCAGGTCGATCTGCGCACCGATATCGGCCGCGCGCGCTCCGGCGTTGGCGTAGATGCGGCTCACCGGGTCGGCAACCGGCAGCAGGTTGCACTGCGGGAACACCAGCCCGTAAACCGCTCCGACAGACTGGATCCAGAGCGCGTTGTTGCTGCAGTCGAGCTTGGTGTTGTCGGCGGCCTGCACGGCGTTGACGCTGTACTTGCTGCCGTCGGCATTGATCACGCTGGTTTCATCGCCGAACGCGAGCAGCCTCTTGGCGCGAAAGGTCTCGACCTGCGCGCCTCCGCCGCAGGCGGCCAGCAGCGCGGCCCCCAGCACACCCACGCGGAGCGCCGATCGGCCCCATTCACAGTCGTTCGACTTCATTCAATGCTCCGGGAATTCATCAGGGGGTGGATGGACAAGGGTTGGGGCCAGAAGGTTCGATCAGGCGGCGGCGGCGCGCTGCAGCCGGTCGCGCACGCCGTCCCATTCGGGGCCGGGCGGCGGCATCTCGACCCAGAGCAGTTGCACGCCTTCGGCATCGAGTTCGCGCAGCACCGTGAACAGTTCTTGCGCCGCCTGTTCGGGGTCGGCCGGCATGCGCCGGTGCCGCACATGCGACGCCACGTTCAACGCGAGGCTGCGCGAATATACCGCCAGGCTCAGCGACTCCTGTGCAAGCATTTGCAAAGCCGTGACCAGCATCGGGGTCGACATGAGGCGCAGCTTGGCCGTGGGGGCGTAGTGAGCCGCCAGCGTGCCGGGCGCGCGCGGGGCGTGGGCGCCGGGCTCAAGCAGCGGCTCGCCGGCCGCAGCTTCGATCCGTGCACGCGTCAGGACACCCGGTCGCAACAGCACCGGGTGCCCTCGCGAACAGTCGACGATGCTCGACTCGATTCCCACGCTGCAGGCCCCGCCTTCGAGCACGGCGAGGCTGTCGTCGAATTCGGCCCGCACGTGCGCGGCCTGGGTCGGGCTGACCCGGCCGAAACGGTTCGCGCTCGGCCCGGCCACGCCAGCCACGCCCTTCGCACGCGCCGCACGCAGCAAGGCCTGCGCGACCGGGTGGGCCGGGCAGCGCAGGCCGATGCTGTTCTGCCCACCGGCGGCGGCCGCGCCGACGCCTTCGGCGCGCGGCACGATGACGGTCAGCGGCCCGGGCCAGAACGTGTCGATCAGGCGCTGCGCGACCGGCGGCATGTGCGCGGCGAACCGGGCCGCGTCGGCGGGATCGGCCACGTGCACGATCAGCGGGTGGTTCGCCGGCCGGCCCTTGGCGCTGAAGATCTTCGAAACGGCACGGTCGTCGTCGGCGCGCGCGCCCAGCCCGTAGACCGTCTCGGTCGGGAACGCGACCAGCTCACCGCTGGCGAGCAGCGCGGCGGCGCGCTCGACATCGGCGGCGACGTGTCCGTCAAGCAACACGGTTCACCAGGCCTCGATGCCGAGCCAGGCAGCGGCCTGGCGCGCCACCACATCGGCCTGCCCCGCGCTGGCCGCGGTCACCGTCAGATGCCCCATCTTGCGGCCGGGCCGCGCGCTGGCCTTGCCGTAGAGATGGAGGTGAACGCCCGGCAGCGCCAGCACGCCGGCCCAATCGGGCGCCTGCTCGCGTCCGGCCTCGCGAAACCAGAGCTCACCCAGCAGGTTGAGCATCACGCACGGCGAATGCTGGCGTGGTGCGACCAGCGGCGCGCCGGTCATCGCACGCACCTGCAGGTCGAACTGCGAGACGTCGCAGGCGTCGAGGCTGTAGTGGCCCGAGTTGTGCGGGCGAGGTGCCATTTCGTTGACCACGAGCGCGCCGTCGGCAAGCACGAAGAACTCGACGCACAGGACGCCGACATAGTCCAGCGTGGCCGCCACGCTGCGGGCCGCGGCCACGGCACGCTGCTGAAGCGACGGCGCGACGGCCGCGGCCGGCACCGTGGTGACCGCCAAAATCCCGTCGCGGTGCAGGTTCTGCTGGACCGGGAAGTGCACGATGTCGCCGGACGCGCTGCGCGCCACGATGACGCTCAGTTCGAACGCGAGCGGCAGCATCTTTTCGAGCACGCAGGGCACGCCGCCCAGCGCGTGCCATACCGCGTCCAGCTGCGCCCGATCGGCCACACGCGCCTGGCCCTTGCCGTCGTAACCGAGCCGACTGGTCTTCAGGATGCCGGGCAGCAGGTCGTCGGGAACTGCGCCCAGCTGTTGCGGGTTGACGATCACCGCGTGCGGCGCGCAGACCACGCCACTGCGTTCGAAATGCGCTTTTTCGGCTGCGCGGTCCTGGCACACCGCAACGGCCACCGCGCCGGGCGCGACCGGCCGTGTGACGGCCAGCGTGGCGAGCGAGGCGGCCGGGACGTTCTCGAACTCGGTCGTGATGGCTGCGCAGAGCCGGGCCAGCTCGGCCAGCCCGGCGGTGTCGAGGTAGTCGGCACGCACATGGTGGTGAGCGACCAGGCCGGCCGGGCTGGCCGGGTCTGCGTCGAGCACCGCGGTGGCATAACCCATTTGCTGAGCGGCATGCACGAACATGCGCGCGAGCTGGCCCCCGCCCATCACGCCCAGCGTGGCGCCTGGTGCGATGAATGCCAGGGCCTCGGCGGGAGCGCCCGCTGATGCGCCGATCACTTGAGATCGGCCGTCATCAGGCGCGCGGCGGCCGTCTGCCGATCCCGGTAGGCCTCGAGCTGCGCACGCAAGGTGGGGTTGTCGGCGGCCAGCATCGCCACGACGAAGAGCGCCGCATTGGCGGCGCCGGCGGCCCCGATGGCAAAGGTGGCCACCGGGATACCCTTGGGCATCTGTACGATCGAATGCAGAGAATCGACGCCGCTCAGGTGTTTGCTCGCGACCGGAACGCCGAGCACAGGAACGGTGGTTTTTGCGGCCAGCATGCCCGGCAGGTGCGCGGCGCCTCCCGCGCCGGCGATGATGGCCTTGAGGCCACGCGCGGACGCAGACTGTGCGTAGGCGAACATGTCGTCGGGCATGCGGTGCGCCGAGACGACACGCGCTTCGAAGTTGATGCCGAACTCGGCGAGAATCTCGGTGGCGGCGCGCAGGGTGTCCCAGTCACTGCTGGAGCCCATCAACACGCCGACCACCACAGGGGCGCTGCTCAAGGCTCGCTCCAAGGTGCTGATCAGCCTTGAATTGTAGGCGGGGAGGCGCCAGCTTCGGCCCGAACCCCCGCCCGACACGGAACTCGCGAACATGCTCGACATTTCCCTGCAGAACTTTGAATCCGACCTGATCACGGCGTCGACAAAAACGCCGGTGCTGCTCGACATCTGGGCACCGTGGTGCGGACCCTGCAAGGCGCTTGGCCCGCTGCTCGACAGACTGGAGACAGCCTACGCCGGCCGGTTCAAGCTGGCCAAGCTCAACTCCGACGACCAGCCCGAAATCGCCGGGCAACTCTCGCAGATGTTCGGCGTGCGCAGCATCCCGTTTTGCGTGCTGTTCAAAGGGGGGCAGCCGGTGGACGGCTTCGTCGGCGCGCTGCCGGAGTCGGAAGTGCGTACCTTTCTCGACAAACACGTTCCAGGTGCGGTGGAAGTGGCGGCAGAAGGCGAGGTGAACGAGGCCGAAGCGCTGATGGCTGAAGGTAACGTGGAAAGTGCCATCGAGAAATTGCGGGAAGCACTGACCCTCAACCCTTCGAACGACGCGGCCCGGAGCGAATACCTGCGCGCGTTGCTGGGCGCAGGTCGCATCGCAGAAGCTCGCCGGGCCTACGAGCCGGTCGCGACGAGGGTGCTGCCGGACGCACGTCTGGACGCGTGCGGGCATTGGCTTGCAGCCTGCGAAGCGGCGCAGCAGGCCCGTTCGCTCGAAGAGCTCGGACAAGCTCTCGCGACCGACAAGCGCGACTTCGCAGCGCGCTTCGAACTGGCGCAGGTCCACCTTGCGGATCAACGCTTCACACGCGCCCTGGACGATTTGCATGAAATATTGATGCGCGACAAAGCCTGGAATGGTGAATTGGCACGAAAAACTTACGTTGCCATACTGGAACTGATGAGCAAGCCGGCGAGATCAAAAGCGGAAGTCGCAGCACTCACAGGAACGCTCGAGGTCGCTGGGAAAGGTTCTACTGCGTCGACTGACTCAGTGGTGGATTCGTATCGACGACGATTGAGTATGACTTTGTTTTGATAAGATCAGTCTGTTCCTATATCAGTCATCATTCCGACTAATTCAACAACTCGCGCCTGTAGTAACTCATGGCTGCACCAAGCATCACTCGCCATTCGTAGTTGGTTCTTTTCGCCTACATCATCGGACAATACTGAAAACGTCTGAGCTAAGCGACTATGGGCCGATGCGCGATCATCGGAATGTGCTTCAGTAGTAATTCGATCTATAGCTGACATTGCGCAAGCGTGCGCCAGTTCAAGTTGACCAGACATGACTAGGCACCATGACTTGTCAGCCAATAGATTGGCCTGTAGGCGATCAGTACCTTCGTATTCAGTTTCGAGCAAGTGCCGATCATACAAAATTAGCGCGCCAGAAAAGTTACCCTGTAAAGACAGTATTTGGGCACGTAAAATTGGCTTTAGCGCATCCCAACTAATATCTCCAGTCAAGATATCAAGCTGGCTCGTGGATTCCGCGTTCATCAACGCATGATTACCGCCAAACAAGCTGATCTTTCCTGAAAGTACACTCTGGCGCAGTGCCATCATCCGTAGCCATCCCATATTGTGCATCAGCGCGCTTGTAGTAGCGTCATCGCCTTCAGCAACAGCATGGTCACGTGCCCTTCTGTACCATGGCAAGGCGAGATCTGGACGAGCAGCCAAATGAAGAGCTTGAGCGAGCACCAAACTCGCTCTGGACCGAGCCGAGTGATGATTTGGTGCCGCTGTCCGTAGCGATAATCGAAGGTTTTCCGCCATAGAATCTATATCAACTCGCGCGTAGTCAAACTGCGCTAACCAAGCTGAACTGGTAGCCTGCAGAGAGCCTAGCCTTGCTGCAGAACTCAAGGCTAATGACCTTTTTATTTTGTCGTTCGTGGGCGAGCCAACTGCTGAAAAGTAGATCATCAGCCCTTCAACAAGATTCAACCACGCGCTCATCTCCGCATTGGGCCGCGGGTCGTAGCGTTCATGCAGAGCAGCAAGTTCGACGCGGACTTCTTCGAACTGACCGATCCGGGCAAGATATCCGGCACGTTCAGCCCGCAGGCAATCGCCTTCAAATGTGCTGCGAGCATTCCTGATGCCGTCCTCAAGGCGCAGTTGCAAGCGGGATTGCTTCATGTGGTCAAACGCCGAAGCGCCTCGTTGTACGTGTTCGCCGTGTGCTCAATGACTTCAGCGGGCAAAGCCGGTGCGGGCGCTCGTTTGTTCCACGTCAGCCCGTCGACCTTGACGCCCTCGAGCCAATCGCGAAGGAACTGCTTGTCGTAACTCGGCGGGTTGCTGCCGGCGGCATAACCCTCCACCGGCCAGAAACGGGACGAGTCGGGTGTGAGCACTTCGTCCATCAGCGTCAACGTGCCGTTGTCGTCGAGGCCGAATTCGAACTTGGTGTCGGCGATGATGATGCCTCTGGGTAGCGCCATCGCGGCCGCTTCCGAATACAGCCGGATCGACACCGCACGAATCTTCTCCGCCAGCGCCACGCCAACGATGTCGCACATGCGTTCGAAGCCGATGTTCTCGTCGTGGTCGCCCATCTCGGCCTTGGTGGCGGGGGTAAAGATCGGCACGTCCAACTTGCTCGCGTTCTTCAACCCTGCCGGCAGCGCGACGCCGCAGACGTGTTGGTTCTGCTGGTACTCCTTCCAGCCGCTTCCCGCCAGATAACCCCGCACCACCGCTTCTACCGGCAACGGCCGCAGCCGCTTGACCAGCATCGAGCGACCTCGCACCTGTTCGCGCTCGTTCGGCGCCACCACGGTTTCCGGGTCATCGCCGGTCAGGTGGTTGGGCACGATGTGCTGGAGATGGGCAAACCAGAACAAGGCCATCTGCGTGAGCAACTTGCCCTTGCCGGGAATCGGCTGCCCCATCACCACGTCGAACGCGCTGAGGCGATCGGTCGCCACCATCAACAGGCGGTCTGTGCCCACCGCGTAGTTGTCGCGGACCTTGCCGCGCGCGAGCAAGGGCAACGAGGTGAGGGAAGAGGTCTGCAGCGCAGCCGTCATGGCGTCCTTTCAACGGGTCGCGGTGCGCTGCCCGTGCGGTCAGAGGGGGGTCGCTCGATTGTAGTAATCGGCAGATCGGGATAGGGGCCGATCATCGCTGACCGAACCCCTCCCACACCATCCGGCGTGCGGGTCCGCATCGGGCGGTGCGAGAAATTGAGGTCAGGAGAATTTCGGGACTCCCAGTTGATCGAAGTACGCAATCGGCAGCACTCGGTTCAGCCCCATCCGGCGGTTGCGCCACCAGCTTCTTGCGTTGCCGGCGATGCGTGCCGCTGCATCCTTGTTTGCACAGCTCACGGTACATCGTCGTGCCGCGCCGTCACTGCTTGAGCCGTGCCGCACGCAACCGATGCCGCAGCGAATCGTCCAAGTCGCGCATGACCGTGGGCGTCTGCGCCAGCCGGAAGTACGCCTTCCAGCCCGGCACGTAGCCTCGTAAGTCCTGTGCAACCTGTTCGAGGCTGCGGCCCCGATTGCGCCCGGTCAACTCCAGATGCGCTCGCGCAGCCTGCTTTGCGTAACCCACCACGGTCCTGCAGCCGGCCTGCACGTATCGCTGCGCTTCCAACACCGCCCCGTGCGCGCTTCGCCCCGGCCGCAAGCCGTGGCTGTGCTCGCTGAATGTCGGGTCGATGAGCGGTCGCAGCACTTGCAGTAGCGCTTGCTGGATCAGCCTGTCCACCACGGTCGGTATCCCCAGCTCGCGCTTCCCACCACCCGGCTTCGATATGCCAACGCGCCTCACCGGATCAGGCCGGTAGCTGCCGTCAAGCACTCTCGCTCGGATGTCGGGCCACGCTTGCTTCAGACATTCGCCCGTGTTTTGCACCGTGCGTCTATCGACACCGGCACTCCCCTTGTTGGCTTTGACGCGTTTTCAGACTCGGGCCATGTTCTCTCTGGCCAGTGCTTGCCCCAGCAGTTCACCGGCCCCGCAGTCCGTTTGTGCCTGCAGCGCCAGCGTCGCTTCATCGCTCACGGCTTCAGGCACGGCTTCACCGCGCTCCGCCCCCGTACGCCCCGATCCGCCTTGCGGCTTTCCGGGCTTCTGATGCTTTGCTCCACCAAGCGTCATGCCTCGTGACTGTCCTTCTCGTTCAGCCCTTTGTCAGGTCGCCCCGACTACTACGGCCACTGCTGACGTCTCGCTCCACCTCGTCGGCGTCGGGCTTTCACCCACAAGGCGAGATCTCCCCAGGTAAGAACGCACTCCTTCCCCGCACAGCTGTCGCACCTACGTCACCTCGCCTTGACCACAACTCCTTCGCGAATATTTGCCCGCTCGACCTGCTCGGTGCCGCCTCGTATGCGCTTCGTAGTCCTCGACTCGCGGTTTACGCTCCACGCTTCCTTCTCACGCTCGGTCACCCTCACGAAGTTGCGCTTCACTTCGCTCCCTGTGTGGCCAGCTCGCGGGAGGACTTGCACCTCCAGGATTGCGCCCATGCTGGGCGCACAAACGCAAAACCCGGCCAAGGCCGGGTTCGTCTATGAAAGTGCAGGGGCTCAGACCACTGTTTGCGCCAGCTCGCCCTGGGCATAACGCTGGGCCACCTGCACCAGCGTCTGCGACTTGATCTTGCCCGCCTGGCCCTCGCAGCCGAACTGCAGGTAACGCTGTTTGCAGACATTCTTGGCGGCTTCGCGGGCCGGCTTCAGGAAGTCGCGCGGGTCGAACTTGTCGGGGTTCTCGGCCATGTAACGGCGCACCGCGCCGGTCATCGCCAGGCGCACGTCGGTGTCGATGTTGATCTTGCGCACGCCATATTTGATGGCTTCCTGGATCTCTTCGACCGGCACGCCGTAGGTCTCTTTCATCTTGCCGCCGAACTCGCGGATCTCGGCCAGCAGTTCCTGCGGAACGCTCGACGAGCCGTGCATCACAAGGTGCGTGTTCGGAATGCGGCGGTGGATCTCCTTGATGCGGCCGATCGCGAGAATGTCGCCGGTCGGCTTGCGCGTGAACTTGTAGGCCCCGTGGCTCGTGCCGATCGCGATCGCGAGCGCGTCGAGCTGGGTGCGCTGGACGAAGTCGGCGGCCTGCTCGGGGTCGGTCAGCAGCTGCTCCATCGTCATCGTCGAGTCGGTACCGTGCCCGTCTTCCTTGTCGCCCTTCATCGTTTCCAGCGAGCCCAGGCAGCCGAGTTCGCCTTCCACGGTCACGCCCAGCAAGTGCGCCATGTCGACGACCTTGCGCGTCACTTCGACGTTGTAGTCGTAGCTCGCGATGGTCTTGCCGTCGGCCTGCAGCGAGCCGTCCATCATCACCGAGCTGAAGCCCAGCCCGATCGCGCCCTGGCACACCTCGGGGCTCTGGCCGTGGTCCTGGTGCATCACCAGTGGCACCTGCGGCCAGGTTTCAATCGCCGCCTGGATCAGGTGCTTTATGAAGGCCTCGCCCGCGTATTTGCGCGCCCCGGCGCTGGCTTGCAGGATCACCGGAGCGCCCACTTCAGCGGCTGCCGTCATCACCGCCTGCACCTGCTCCAGGTTGTTGACGTTGAATGCGGGGATGCCGTAGGTGTTCTCGGCGGCGTGGTCCAGCAGCTGGCGCATTGAAACGAGGGGCATGGCGAACTCCTGAATCGCATGGTGGGCAGCGTGAAACCACGCAGTAACTGACCGAATTGTAGCGAGCGGCCCCTGCCGCCCGGCGCGATGAATCAGCCGATGCGCTGGGCCGCGTAGCCTTCGACGCGCATCGCAGAGAGGATCTGCTCGATGTGCGCCACGCCACGCGTCTGCACCACCACCTCGATCTGCGCGCGCTCGACCGAGAGCGACGTGAATGCACGCTGGTGCTGCACCTCGTCGATGTTGGCGCCGAGCTTGCCGAGCAGCGTGGCCACGTCGGCGAGCGCACCCGGCACGTCGCGCACGTCGAAACGCAGGCGTGCGAGCCGCCCCGACTTGACCATGCCGCGCTCGATGATCTCGGCCAGCACCAGCGGCTCGATGTTGCCGCCGCACAGGATCAGCCCGACCTTGCGGCCCTTGAAGCGCTCGGCGTGTTTCATCAACGCGGCCAGGCCGACAGCGCCCGCGCCTTCGACCACCGTCTTCTCGATCTCAAGCAGCATCAGGATCGCCTGCTCGATGTCGTCTTCGCTGACGAGCAGCACGTCGTCCACATGCGCCTTGATCAGCGGCAGCGTCAACGCGCCGGGCGACTTGACGGCGATGCCGTCGGCGATCGTCACCTGCGCGCTCTCGCGCTGCTCGCCATGCACTGCGCTCCAGGCCGCCGGGAAGCGCTCGGTCTGCACGCCGATGATGCAGATGCCGGGCCGCAGCGCGCGCGCGGCCGTGGCGACACCGGAGATCAGGCCGCCACCGCCGATCGCGACAACCAGCGTGTCGATGTCGGGTTGCTGCGCCAGCATCTCCAGGCCGATCGTGCCCTGGCCCGCGATCACGTCGAGGTCGTCGTACGGGTGCACGAGCGTCAGGCCACGCTCCAGTGCCAGCGCCAGGCCGTGGGCGCGCGCATCGTCGAAGGTGTCGCCCTCGAGCACCACGGTCGCTCCGAAGCCGCGCGTGCGCTCCACCTTCACAGCCGGCGCGAAGCGTGGCATCACGATCGTGGCAGGCAGACCCATGCGCTGCGCGTGGTAGGCAACGCCCTGCGCGTGGTTGCCGGCCGACACCGCGAGCACACCCTTGGCGCGCTCGGCGGCGGTGAGCTGCGCCATCTTGTTGAGCGCGCCACGCTCCTTGAACGAGGCCGTGAACTGCAGATTTTCGAACTTCAGAAAAACTTCACAGCCGGTCAGCGCCGACAGCGTGCGCGAGGGCAGGCATGGCGTCTCGATCACCTCACCACGCAGCCGCAACGCGGCGGCGCGGATGGCGTCGATGCCGAGGTTCGTCGTCATCTCAGGCCAGCGCCGGGCCGCCATGGGCCGCGAAGTGGCCCACTTCGTGGACCTTTGCGGCCTGAGCTCCCCTCGGGGGACGACACCGAAGGTGTCCAGGGATCGTCATTCATCTCAGCCGACCCGACACACCTTGAGCATGTTGGTGCCGCCCGGGCGGCCCATCGGCTCGCCGCAGGTGATGGCGTAGGTGTCGCCGGTCTTCAACACCCCGCGCTCGACCAACAGCGCTTCGGCCTTGGCCAGCGCTTCGTCGCGGTCGGCAAAGTTGGGCATCAGCAGCGGTGTGACGTTGCGGTACAGCGCCATGCAGCGCTGGCTGCGAAGTTGCGAGGTCAGGCCGTAGATCGGCACGTGGATCCGGTGCCGGCTCATCCACAGCGCGGTCGAGCCCGACTCGGTCAGCGCCAGGATCGCCTTGCAGCCCAGGTGGTAGGCGGTGAACAGTGCGCCCATCGCGATCGACTGGTCGATGCGCGCGAACTGCTTGTTGGTGAAGGTGGCGTCGAGCGCGATCTCTTCGGCGCCTTCGGCTTCGACGCAGATGCTCGCCATCATCTCGATCGTTTCGACCGGGTACTTGCCGGCCGCAGTCTCGGCGCTCAACATCACCGCGTCGGTACCGTCGAGCACGGCATTGGCCACGTCACTCACCTCGGCGCGCGTGGGCACCGGGTTGACGATCATCGACTCCATCATCTGGGTCGCGGTGATGACCACACGGTCCATCTCGCGCGCCATTCTGATCATGCGTTTCTGCAGCGCCGGCACGGCCGCGTTGCCGACCTCGATGGCGAGGTCGCCACGCGCCACCATGATGCCGTCGGACGCTTTCAGGATCTGGTCGAGCACGGGAATCGCCTCGCTGCGCTCGATCTTCGCGATCAAGAGCGGCTTGTGGCGCCACGGCTCGCCGGCCACGTTGGCGAGCTGGCGCGCCATTTCCATGTCGGTTGCGGTCTTCGGGAAGCTCACCGCCAGGTACTCGCACTGAAAGCTCATCGCTGTCTTGATGTCTTCCATGTCTTTCGACGTGAGCGCGGGCGCGGTGAGGCCGCCACCGGCCTTGTTGATGCCCTTGTTGTTCGACAGCACGCCACCGACAACAACCGTGGTGTGAACCTCTTCGCCGCGCACCGCATCGACCACGAGCTTGAGCAGGCCGTCGTTGAGCAGCAGCACGTCGCCCGCCTTCACGTCGCGCGGCAGTTCCTTGTAGTCCAGGCCCACACGTTCGTTGGTGCCGAGCTCCGTCGTGGCGCCGTCGAGGATGAACTTCTGCCCCGGCTCCAGAAGCGTCTTGTCACCCTCGAACTTGCCGACGCGGATCTTCGGGCCCTGCAGGTCGGCCATGATCGCCACCTCGCGGCCGACGCGGCGCGCCACCTCGCGCACGAGCGTGGCGCGGTCGATGTGGTCTTGCGCCTTGCCGTGCGAGAAGTTCATGCGCACGACGTCGACGCCGGCGCGGATCATGCGCTCCAGCACCTCGGGTGAACTCGATGCAGGGCCGAGGGTGGCGACGATCTTGGTGGCGCGGGGCATGGCGGTCTCCACTGGTATTTTTGAGAACGGATTGTCGAAGCGCGCCGGGCCGCATTGGCGTGGGCGAAGGAATGACTCTTATGCGGCCGAGTCGGCGCGGCGCTGAAGAATCTCGAAGGCCGGCAAGGTCTTGCCTTCGAGCACTTCAAGAAACGCGCCGCCGCCGGTCGAGATGTAGCCCATGTCTTTTTCGATGCCGTACTTGGCGATCGCCGCCAGCGTATCACCACCGCCCGCGATGCTGAACGCCGGCGAAGCAGCAATCGCACGCGCAATGGTTTCGGTGCCACCCGCGAACGCGTCGAACTCGAACACACCGACCGGGCCGTTCCAGACGATGGTGCCGGCGGCCATCAGCTGCTCAGCCAGGCGCTTCGCAGTCTGCGGGCCGATGTCGAGGATCAGGTCGTCGGGTGCCACGTCGGCCGCTGCCTTCACGGTGGCGATGGCATCTGCCTTGAACGCCTTGGCCGTGACCACGTCGGTCGGAATCGGCACGGCGGCACCACGCGCCTTCATCGCTTCGATCACGGCCTTGGCGTCGCCGACGAGGCTGGCTTCTGCCAGGCTCTTGCCGATCGGCAGGCCGGCCGCGAGCATGAAGGTGTTGGCGATGCCGCCGCCGACGATCAACTGGTCGACCTTGGAGGCCAGGCTTTGCAGGATGCTCAGCTTGGTGGACACCTTGCTGCCGGCGACGATCGCCACGAGCGGCCGCTTCGGATTGGCCAACGCCTTGGTGATGGCGTCGATCTCGGCCGCCAGCAGCGGGCCGGCACAGGCGATGGGCGCGAACTGCGCGATGCCGTAGGTCGAGGCTTCGGCGCGGTGCGCGGTGCCGAACGCGTCATGCACGAAGATGTCGCACAGTGTCGCTAGTCTGCGCGACAGTGCTTCGTCGTTCTTCTTCTCGCCCTTGTTGACGCGGCAGTTCTCGAGCAGCACAACCTGGCCGGGTGCGACCTTCACGCCGTCGACCCAGTTCGCCAGCAGCGGCACCTCGCGGCCCAGCAATTCGCCGAGGCGCCTGGCCACCGGCGCGAGCGAGTCTTCGGCCCTGAACTCGCCTTCGGTCGGGCGGCCCAGATGCGAGGTGACCATCACCGCCGCACCCGCCTTCAGCGCCATTTCGATGCACGGGACCGAAGCACGCACGCGGGTGTCTTCGGTGATGTGGCCGGCGGCGTCGAGCGGCACGTTCAGGTCTGCGCGGATGAAGACACGCTTGCCGGAAACACGCCCAAGAGCGACCAGGTCTTCGAATCGGAGCACGTTCATGGCAGGGTGCGGAGTTGGTATGACAAGCCGCAGATTCTAGGCACGCTGCCATGCGCTTCGGCGCAAAAACCGCGCCACAGTAACGAGCGGGTTACCAGCCGAGTATCAACTTCAACGGCACCAGCACCAGCATGCCGCTGATGATGGTGCCCAGAATGCCACCGCGCCAGAAGTAATACAGCGTCGAAGCGAGCACCGCATAGAGCCGCGCGTCCTGCCAGGTGCTGATGAGCTGGCCCTGGGTCATCACGAC
>JAYVTD010000418.1:0-3415 GCA_043774765.1 Rhizobacter sp.
TGCAGCAAGGCGAGCGCCTGTTGCACACGGTCTTCCAGCAACTCGGCCGAGGCAATTTCGCCGGCGTCGTCGCTCTTGCCGAGCGGCAGGTTGCCCTTCATGAAAAACGCTTCGAGCGCGTCCACCAGCGCCAGCTTGTTGCGCAGGCTCAGCTCGATGTTGATGCGCTCGATGCCCTCGGTGTACTCACCCATGCGCGGCAGCGGGATCACCACGTCTTCGTTGACCTTGAAGGCGTTGGTGTGTTTGCTGATCGCCGCGGTGCGCTTGCGGTCGAGCCAGAACTTCTTGCGCGCATCGGGGCTGACCGCGATGAAGCCTTCGCCGGCGCGGCCGTTGGCAAGGCGCACGACTTCGCTGGTGGCGCGGGCCACCACGTCGGCATCGTCGCCGGCAATGTCGCCGAACAGCACCATCTTCGGCAGGCCGCCACGTTTGCTCTTGGTGGCATAACCCACCGCACGCAGATAACGGTCATCGAGGTGTTCCAGGCCCGCGAGAACCGCGCCACCCGCCTTCGCCTCGGCGAACATGAAGTCCTTGATGTCGACGATGCTCGGCACCGCATCCTTGGCGTTGCCGAAGAATTCGAGGCACACGGTTCGGGTGTGCTTCGGCATCTTGTGCACGACCCAGCGCGCCGAAGTGATGAGCCCGTCGCAGCCTTCTTTCTGAATGCCCGGCAGGCCGGCGAGGAACTTGTCGGTCACGTCCTTGCCCAGGCCTTCCTTGCGGAAGGTGCTGCCGGGAATGTCGAGTCGTTCGGTGCGTTCGAGCTTCTTGCCCGACGCGTCGAAATAACGAAGCTCGAAGCTCGCCACTTCCACGTCGTGGATCTTGCCCATGTTGTGGTTCAGGCGTGTCACTTCGAGCCACTTGGCCTCGGGCGTGACCATGCGCCACGAGGCCAGATTGTCGAGCGCGGTGCCCCACAGCACGGCTTTCTTGCCACCCGCGTTCATCGCGATGTTGCCGCCGATGCACGAGGCTTCGGCCGACGTGGGGTCGACCGCGAACACGAAGCCGCCACGCTCGGCCGCATCGGCCACACGTTGGGTCACGACGCCGGCTTCGGTCCAGACGGTCGCGACTTCAAAGTCCATGCCAGGCAAGGTCTTCATCTCGACCTCGGTCATCGCTTCGAGCTTCTCGGTGTTGATGACCGCGCTGTTCCAGGTGAGCGGGATCGCGCCGCCGGTGTAGCCGGTGCCGCCGCCGCGCGGAATGATCGTGAGGGCGAGCTCGACGCAGCCCGCCACGAGCGACGCCATCTCGGCTTCGGTGTCGGGCATCAACACGACGAACGGGTACTCGACGCGCCAGTCGGTGGCGTCGGTCACGTGCGAAACGCGGCTCAGGCCATCGAACTTGATGTTGTCTTTCGCGGTCACGCGGCCCAGCACTTTCGTGCAGCGGCGGCGCAGCTCGGCCACCACATCGAACTGCTCGGCGAACGCCGTCACCGCGCCGCTTGCAGCCTTCAGCAGCTCACCGACCACGGCGTCGCGCTCGACATCGCTGGCCGGCGTGCGGCGCTTCTGCACTTCACCCAGGCGGTGGTGCAGAGCCTCGATCAGCAGTTTGCGCCGCTTCGGGTTGCCCTGCAGATCGTCTTGCAGGTAGGGGTTGCGCTGCACGACCCAGATGTCGCCCAGCACTTCGTACAGCATGCGGGCCGAGCGGCCGGTCTGGCGCTCGCTGCGCAGGCGGTTCAACAGCTCCCAGGCACGGCTGCCGAGCAGGCGGATCACGATCTCGCGGTCGGAGAACGAGGTGTAGTTGTAGGGAATTTCGCGCAGTCGCGGCGCGTGCGGCGCGGCATCGGTGGCGGCGCTGATCTGGCTCAGGGCGAGGGGTGCGTTCATGGAGTCCGGGGGCGCGTGGCAACTCCCGTGGTGGCTCTTGGAGAGCAATCGTACCGCAGGCCATGCGGCACCGCAGCAAAGGGTCTGGCACCGGCCTTGGCCGACCCTGAGGCTTGTCCCGATTGCCACTTCGTGGCTTCGCAGTGATAAACGCGGCTGTCACAAAACAAACGCAGACTGCCGGGTTGGTCACGAACCACCTTTCATTCGTTCACGGAGTTGTCATGCAAATCAAAGCTCTTGCACTTGCCACCGGCCTCGCCGCCCTGGCGCTTTCCAGCCCGGCACAGGCCCAGGTCGAGATCCAGTGGTGGCACTCGATGACCGGTGGCCTGAACGACTGGGTGCTCGACCTGTCGAACGGCTTCAACGCCAGCCAGAAGAACTACAAGGTCGTGCCCACCTACAAGGGCACCTACGACGAAACCATGCCGGCCGCCGTGGCCGCCTTCCGCGCCGGCACCGCACCGCACATCCTGCAGGTGTTTGAAGTCGGCACCGCGACGATGATGGCTGCCAAGGGCGCCGTGGTGCCGGTCGGCAAGGTGCTGGCCGACGCCGGCTACAAGTTCGATCCCAAGGCCTACATCCCGGCGGTGATGGGTTACTACACCGCACCGAACGGGCAGATGCTGAGCTTCCCGCTGAACAGCTCGACCACGATCTTCAACTACAACAAGGACCTGTTCCGCAAGGCCGGGCTCGACCCCAACAAGCCGCCCACCACCTGGCCCGAAGTGGCGCTGGCCGCAGCCAAGCTGAAGGCCTCGGGCGTGAGCTGCCCCTTCACCACCAGCTGGCAGGGCTGGACCCAGCTCGAGAGCTTCTCGACCTGGCACAACACCTTGTTCGCCACCCAGAACAACGGCTTCGGCGGCACCAGCGCGCGGCTGGCCTTCAACAGCCCGCTGCACGTGCGCCACATCGAGAATCTGGCCAACATGGCCAAGCAGGGCCTGTTCATCTACCGCGGGCGCGGCAACGCGGCCGACGCACCCTTCTACTCGGGCGAATGCGCGATGGCCACGGCCTCGTCGAGCACCTACGCCAGTATCAAGAAAAACGCCAAGTTCGACTTCGGCATCGCGCCATTGCCCTATTACCCCGACGTGCCGGGCGCCCCGCAGAACACCGTGATCGGCGGTGCTTCGCTGTGGGTCATGGGCGGCAAGAAGGCCGATGAGTACAAGGGCGTGGCCGCGTTTTTCAACTACCTGACGAACGCTGAAACCCAGGCCAAGAGCCACCAGCGCACCGGCTACCTGCCGATCACGCTGGCCTCGTTCGAGATGACCGAAAAGTCCGGCTTCTACAAGCAGAACCCGGGCACCGACGTGGCGGTGAACCAGATGATCCGCAAGACCACCGACAAGTCGCGCGGCATTCGCCTGGGCAACTTCGTGCAGATCCGCGCGATCGAAGACGAAGAGCTCGAGCAGGTGTGGTCGGGCAAAAAGACGGCCAAGGAAGCGCTCGACAGCGCCGTGAGCCGCGGCAACGAGCTGCTCGTGCGCTTCGAGAAAGCCAACAAGCTTTGAACCGGAATCCGG
>JAYVTD010000419.1:0-3309 GCA_043774765.1 Rhizobacter sp.
TGGACCTACCGCGCCGACGCCGCGCTGTTGCGCGGCCGCGAGGCACGCACCACCTTCACCACCGGGCCCGATGACGTGCTCAGCGCAGGGGCCACCCGCACGCGCCGGGTGCGCGGCCAGGCCTGGGACATCGGCACACAATGGGTCCTGCCCGGCGCGGCCAGGCCCACCTTCAGCCTGGGCCTGGCCAACGGGTCTGGCGGCGCAAGCGACGACACGCTCGACAGCAACTTCCGTCAAACCGGCCTGCAAGAGAACAAGGGCCGCGTCGCGGGCGTGAAGCGCTTGCGCTTCTATGGCGAGTTGCTCGATCCTGAACTCGCCAACCTGCGCATCGCCAGCGCCGGGTTCGGACTTCGTTTCCTCGCCAACAGCTCGGCTGAGTTGCTGTGGCACCGTTACCGCCAGCGCCAGGCGTCGACCCGCATCGCCGGTTCGCGCCTGTCGCAAGACCCGGCCGGCCTGAGCCCGGACATCGGCCGCGAACTCGACCTGTTCATCGCGATGCGCGAATGGCGCCAGTTCGAGCTGACGCTGACACTGACGCGTTTCATGCCCGGCGCGGCCTTCGCCGCCGACCGCCGCGATCCGGCGCATGGCGTCGAGCTCGGCGCCGCGCTGAACTTCTGAACCGCCTGGCCGCGCGGTCGGCGAGGCCGCGCGCTCTCGAACGGTTTCTTGCATGTCGCGCGTATCAGGTTCCTGCCTCGCCCCTCTGTGCTTCATCGCGCACCCATGCGGTCATTGCCCTTGACACCAACGGGCAATCCAGCGACTCAGCTTCCGACTGGTGCACCGCGGAGCGCCACACAGATGCCCGTCGCGCCCGCGCGACTGACCAGGAGCGACGATGAAACTGACCGTGGTGGGTGCCGGCTATGTCGGCCTGGTGACCGGAGCGTGCTTTGCCGAGATGGGCAACGACGTGCTGTGTGTCGATCTCGACGAAACCAAGATCGCCCGCCTCAAGCGCGGTGAACTGCCGATCCACGAGCCGGGACTGCAGGACATCGTGGCCCGCAACGTGGCCGCCGAGCGCCTGCACTTCAGCACCGATCTGAAGGAGGGTGTGCGCTTCGGCACCATCCAGTTCATTGCGGTGGGCACGCCGCCCGACGAAGACGGCGCCGCGGACATGCAGCATGTACTGGCCGCCGCACGCAGCATCGGCCACCACATGACCGACTACAAGCTGGTGGTCGACAAGAGCACCGTGCCGGTCGGCACCGCCGATGCGGTGCACGCGGCCATCGCCGCCGGCCAGGCCGAGCGTGGCGTGCGGATCCCCTACAGCGTGGTGTCGAACCCGGAGTTCCTGAAGGAAGGCGCTGCGGTCGAAGACTTCATGCGACCGGACCGCATCGTCGTCGGTGCCGACGACGAGCGCGCCATCCACTTGATGCATGCACTGTACGCGCCGTTCCAGCGCGCCCGCGACAAGCTGGTGATCATGGACATCCGTTCGGCCGAACTGACCAAGTACGCCGCCAACGCGATGCTGGCTACGCGCATCAGTTTCATGAACGAGATCGCGCTGCTGGCCGAGAAGCTGGGCGCCGACATCGAACAGGTGCGGCGCGGCATCGGCGCCGACCCGCGCATCGGCCACCAGTTTCTCTACGCCGGCTGCGGCTACGGTGGCTCGTGCTTTCCGAAGGACGTGAAGGCGCTGCTGCACAGCGCCAGCGGGGTCGACGAGCCGCTGCTGCTGCTGAATGCCGTCGAGCGTGCCAACGAACGCCAGAAGACGGTGCTGGTCGACCGCATCGTGGAGCGCTTCGGTGAAGACCTGCAGGGCCGGCGCTTCGCGCTCTGGGGCCTGGCCTTCAAGCCCGACACCGACGACATGCGCGAAGCCCCCAGCCGCGTCATCGTGGCCGAGTTGCTGCGCCGCGGTGCGCGCATCACCGCGCACGACCCGGTGGCGATGGACGAAGCGCGGCGCATCTTTCATGGTGTGCCGGGCATCGACTTCGCGCCGACACCCAACGACGCACTGGAAGGCGCCGACGCGCTGGTCGTGGTCACCGAATGGAAGGCCTTTCGCTCGCCCGACTTCGACCGGCTGCGTGCCACGCTGCGCCAGCCGCTGATCTTCGACGGCCGCAACCTGTTCGACCCGCAGCAGATGAGCCAGCTTGGTTTCGAGTACGTGTCGATCGGTCGCCGGGCGGTGTCGGCCACGGCGGTGCCGGAAGTCGAACGGCTCGCGGCGTGACCCGCGTACTCGTCAGCGGCGCGGCCGGCTTCATCGGCATGCATGTGGCGCAAGCGCTGCTGCGGCGTGGCGACCAGGTGCTGGGCATCGACAACTTGAACGACTACTACAGCGTGCGCTTGAAGCAGGCGCGTCTGGCGCAGCTGCAGCGCGACCCGGGGTTCAGCTTCGAGCGCATCGACATCGCCGACACGCCGAGTGTTGCCGCCTGCTTTGCCGGCAATGGCTTTCAACGCGTGGTGCATCTTGCAGCGCAGGCCGGCGTGCGCCACTCGGTGACGAACCCGCACAGCTACGCGCAGTCGAACCTTGTAGGCTTTCTCAACATCCTGGAGGGCTGCCGGCACAGTCGCATCGAACATCTGGTCTATGCCAGCAGTTCGAGCGTGTATGGCGGCAATCGCAAGATGCCTTTCGCGGAGCACGACGCCGTCGATCACCCGGTGAGCCTGTATGCCGCCACCAAGAAGGCCAATGAACTGATGGCCCACAGTTACAGCCACCTGTACGCACTGCCGACGACCGGGCTGCGCTTCTTCACGGCCTACGGTCCGTGGGGCCGACCGGACATGGCCTATTTCGACTTCACCCGTGCGATCCTGGCCGGCGAGCCGATCCGCGTCTTCAACCACGGCCGCATGAGCCGCGACTTCACCTACATCGACGACATCGTCGATGGTGTGCTCGCGGTGCTCGACGCCCCGCCGCTGCCGGGCGGGCCGGCGGGTGACGCCGCCTATCGCATATTCAACATCGGCAGCCACAGCCCGATCGCGCTCCTGGACTTCATCGCGGCGATCGAGACTGCAGTGGGTCGGCGCGCAATCCTCGACCTGCAGCCGATGCAGCCAGGCGACGTGCCGGCCACCTATGCCGATGTCAGCGCGCTGCAGTCCTTGACGGGCTCGACACGCGCGTGCATGCCACTGGCCAGCGGCGTGCGACGTTTTGTCGACTGGTATCGCGACTTTCATTGCGACCGTGTCACTGCCCCCGGCGTCGCCGGGTCGCCTTCGGGCGCGTGCACGGCATGAAGTCGCAGCGGGTCCTGTACTACTGCCAGAGCCTGGTCGGTGTCGGGCACCTGACCT
>JAYVTD010000420.1:0-2050 GCA_043774765.1 Rhizobacter sp.
CGCAGGCGCTCGGCCACCTTGGCAAGCGAGGCGTAGTCGCTCAGCCGCTGCGCTTGCTTCAGCTCGTCGAGCCAGGCGGCGTAGCGCCGAGGCGCGAGCGCGGGCAACGCCCGCGGCAAGCCAAAACCTTCGAGGTTGACGAGCCGACGCACGCGAGCGGGTCGCACGCCGGCATAGATCATCACCGCGTTGCCGCCCATGCTGTGGCCGAGCAGGTCGATCTGGCGGTCGGCCTTGCCCTCGGCGAAGACGAGCTGGTCGAGCGCGGCGTCGAGGTCGCCCAGGTAGTCGGGCATCCAGTAGGTGTCGGCGGCCGGGCTCTCGGTCAAGCCGAAACCGCGCCAGTCGAGCGCGATCACATGGCGGTCTTCAGCCAGCGCATCGACGACGAACTGGAACGACGCGGCCACGTCCATCCAGCCGTGCAGCATCACCAGCGGCGGGCGCTCAGTGCTGGCCAGCGAGGCATCGCCCCATTCGAGCACGTGGTAACGCAGGCCGCGCACGCCGATGAAACGGCTGCGGCCGGGGCGGCGAACGGGGTAGGCGTCGAGACTCATGCGGCGCACTGTACGCGGCGGCCGCGGCTTTGGCTGTCGATGCGGCGACACCACAGCCCGGTGCGAGAATCCCCTGATGAACCCCGCTGCCCCGACCTTCTCGCTGCGTGCCGCCGTTCTCGGCGACGTGAGCGCCATCGTGCAACTGATCCGCGACCTGGCCGAGTTCGAGCAGCTCAGCCATCTGGTGCAGGTCACGCCCGAGAAGCTGCGGCCGCAGCTGTTCGGCGAAAAACCGGCGGCCGAAGTGATCGTGGCCGAGCGGGGTGGCGAAGTCGTTGCCTTCGCTTTGTACTTCACCAACTTCTCGACCTTCCTGGCGCAGCCCGGGCTCTACCTCGAAGACCTGTACGTGAAGCCCGAGCACCGCGGCCACGGCATTGGCAAAGCGCTGCTCAAGCGGCTCGCTGCGGTGGCGGTCGAGCGCGACTGCGGCCGCTTCGAGTGGAGCGTGCTCGACTGGAACACGAACGCGATCACGGTCTATCAAAAGATGGGTGCTACCGTGATGCCCGAGTGGCGCATCTGCCGCACCACCGGGGACGAACTGCGGGCGATGGCAAAGGCGGAGTGAAACGGTGAGCGGCGCGCCCGACGACTACGCCGCGCTGCATGCCGGTTTTCGCTGGCACGTGCCCGAGCTGTTCAACGTCGCCGAGGTCTGCTGTGCGCGCTGGGCGCGCGATACGCCGCGCGCGATCGCGATCCGCTACGAGCATGAAAACGGCAGCACCTCGAAGCACAGCTACGCCGACCTTCACCACAGCGCCAACCGTCTGGCCCACGCGCTGAGGCGGCTCGGCGTAGCGCGCGGCGACCGCGTGGCGATCGTGATGCCGCAGCGTTTCGAGACCGCGGTGGCGCACATCGCGCTGTACCGCCTCGGCGCGGTCGGCATGCCGTTGTCGATGCTGTTCGGGCCCGAGGCGCTGGAATACAGGCTGAACGACAGCGGCACGCGGCTGGCGATCGCCGATGAAAGTGGCATCAACAATCTGCTGGCCGCGCGGCCGCTGTGCGCGGGCCTGAAGACCATCGTCGCGGTCGGCGGGGCGCAAGGGCAGGGTGATGTCGACTGGCGCGAAGCGGTCGAAGGCGAAGCCAGCAGCTTCACCCCGGTCGACACGCGCGCCGACAACGCCGCCGTGCTGATCTACACCAGCGGCACCACCGGCCCGCCGAAGGGCGCGCTGATCCCGCACCGCGCGCTGATCGGCAACCTGAGCGGCTTCGTCGCGAGCCAGAACTGGTTTCCGCACGTCGACAAGCAGGGCCCCCACTTCAGCGACGACGCACCCGTGTTCTGGTCGCCTGCCGACTGGGCCTGGACCGGCGGGCTGATGGACGCGCTGCTGCCCACGCTCTACTTCGGCTGCGAGATCGTGGCGTACCAGGGCCGCTTCTTCGCCGAGACCGCGTTCGAGCTGATGCAGCGTTACCGCGTCACGCACACCTTCCTGTTCCCGACCGCGCTGAAGGCGATGATGAAG
>JAYVTD010000421.1:0-7436 GCA_043774765.1 Rhizobacter sp.
CGTTCACGTAGTCGAGCTCGCGCACCTGCGTCGTCACGCTCTCGGCCACGCGCACCACCTGCGGCACGAACACCAGCGTCAGCGCGATCAGGCTGTTGCCCATGCCGGGCCCGAGCGCCCCGGCGACCGCGACCGCGAGCAGCACCGACGGGAAGGCGTAGAACACATCGAACGTGCGCATCACCAGCATGTTGACCCAGCCGCCCAGGTAGCCGGCGATCACACCGAACGAGGTGCCGATCACAAACGCGAACAGCACCGGCAAAACACCCATCAGCAGCGACAGCCGACCGCCGTAGATCAGGCGCGTCAGCATGTCGCGGCCGAGCTCGTCGCTGCCGAGCCAGTGGCCGGCGCTGCCGATCGGCAGCAGGCGGCGGATCATGCTGGCCTTGAACGGATCGGCCGGCGCGATCCACGGCGCGAACACCGCGGCGAGCACGATCAGCAGCAGCACCGCCGCGCTGACCACCGCGACCGGGTTGCGCGCGAGCTGATGCAGGACACCACGCCAGTAACCGCGACGCGGGGCGGCCGCCGGTAGTGCCAAGTCGGGCGTGAGGACTGCGGTCGACATCGGAATCAGGCGCGGCGGATGCGCGGGTCGAGCAGCGGCTGCGCGAGGTCGACCAGCAGGTTCAGCGCGACGAAGAACAGACACAGCACCAGGATGATTCCCTGGAGCAGCGGGATGTCGCGCTGGAAGATCGCGGTGTTCAACAGAAAGCCGGTGCCCGGCCACGCGAACACCGTCTCGACCAGGATCGAGCCGCCCATCAGGTAGCCGACCTGCAAGCCGGTGACGGCGAGCACGGTCGGCGCAGCGTTCTTCGCGACATGGCGGAACACCTGGCCGCTGCTCAAGCCGCGCGCGCGCAGCGCGACCACGAACTCCTGGTTCACCGTGTCGGCGACGAGCGCGCGGACGGTGCGGGTGATGATGCCCATCGGGATCACGCTGAGCGTGGCGGCCGGCAGGATCAGGTAGCCGAGGTGGTCGGCGTCCCACAGCCACTCGCCCGAGCCGCCCGGGCCCGCGCCCATCGCCGGCAGCCAGCCGAGCTTGACCGAGAACACGATAGTCAGCACCAGCCCGAGCCAGTAGTGCGGGATGCTGACGCCCACCACCGAGACGGCGCTTGCGATGCGGTCGACCCAGCCGCCGGCGTGGTAGCCGGCGAGTGCGCCCAGCACACAACCGGCGCTGACGCCGACGAGCGCCGCGATGACCGCCAGCCGCAGCGTGTTGCCGGCCGCGCCCAGCACTTCAGAGGCAACAGATCGGCCGCTCGCGATCGATACGCCCAGGTCGCCGTGCAGCGCGCGGCCCAGCCACAGCGCGTAGCGCACCGGCATCGGCCGGTCCAGGCCGTAGGTGGCGCGCAGCGACTCGATCACATCGGCCGGCGCATCGGCCGGCGCGATCGCGTTCAGCGGATCGCCGGGCGCGAGGTAGACCAGCGTGAACGACACCAGCGTGACGCCGAGCGCGATCGGCAACGCGTAGAGCAGGCGCTTGAAGAGATAGGCCAGCATGCCCTACATGCCGATGGTGGTCAGGTCCTGGAACCAGTGTTGCGCCTGCACGAACTGCTTGACATCGGCGACAGTGCGTGTGGGTTCGTGTCGTGCACCACCCACAGCATCAGCGCGTCGTTGACCATCTGCTCGTGCACGAAGGTCAACAGCTTGTCCTGCTCCTTCGTGTCGAAGCTGGCGCCGATCTTGTCGATCGCCTCGTTGACCTTGGGGTTGTCGTAGCCGCCCCAGTTCACGCCGTTGGGCGCAATGAATTTCGCAGCGGTGAAGCGTGTCAGCGCGTAGAACGGGTCGGCCGTCACGTAGCCGAGATTGATCGCGGTGATGCCCTTGCCGCCGTTCATCTCGGCCTTGGCGCCGCTGCGCCAGTGCAGGTACAGGTTCTCGAGCTCGACGACCTCGAAGTCGATGTTGATGTCAATCTCGGCCAGGCTCTGCTGGATGAACTCGTTCATTGGCAGCGACAGCATCTGCCCGGTACCGCCCTGCGCAATGATGATCTTGGCCTTCAGCGGGTTCGCCTTGGTGAAGCCGGCCTGCGCCATCAGAGCGCGCGCCGCGGGCAGGTCGTACTTCAGTTCGAACGTGGGCTTGCCGAACCACGGGCTCGACTTGTCGAGCTGGCCCTTGGCCGCGACCGCCTGGCCACCGAGCAGCTTGACGATGGCGTCGCGGTCGATCGCCAGGTTCACTGCCTTGCGCACCCGGATGTCGGTCCAAGGCGACCCCGGCTGGGTGCTGAAGTGGTACGGCCACACATGCGGCGTCACGTTCTGCACGATCCTGAACTTCTGCGCGACCAGCTGCGGCATCACGTCGGGCGGCGGCGTCTCGATGAGATCGACCTGGCCGTTGAGCAGCGCGTTGGCGCGCGTCACCGCGTCGGGGATCGGGATCAGCACGATGCGGTCGGTCTTCGCGAGCCGCGTCTTGTCCCAGTAGGTGGCGTTCTTGACGAGATCGGCGCGCTCGCGCGGCACCAGCTTGTCGAGCTTGAACGGGCCGGTGCCCGAAGGTTGCAGCGCGACCTTGGCCCAGTCGCGGCCGAGCTTCTCCCACTGCGCCGGGCTGCCGATCAGGAACCACGGCAGTTGGTAGGGGAACAGCGCATCCACGCTCTTGGTCGTGATCTCGACCGTGAAGTCGTCAATCTTCTTGAACGACGCGATCGACGGGATGCGCGGGCGCACCTGCGCGCTCTGTTTCGCGTCGAACTGCGGCGACTTGTCGTTGAGCGCCTTGTCGAGGTTCCAGACCACGGCGTCGGCCGTGAAGTCGGAGCCGTCGTGGAACTTCACGCCCTTGCGCAGCGCGAAGCGCCAGACCTTGTTGTCCTTCGGGTCGACCTTCCACTCGGTCGCGAGGCCCGGAATCAGCTTTCCGGGGCGGGTGCCGATGTTGGCTTCCCATGCGATCAGCGGGTCGTAGATCGTGTGGCCGGTGAACTGGTAGGCGCCGGCGCCACGGTCGGGCTGGCCGGTGGTGAGCGGGATGTCGGCCATCGAGATGCCGTAGCGCGCCACGGTTTCGGCGTGCGCCGCGGCCACCAAACCCAGCGCCAGCGGCGCGGCCCGCAACCAGTGCTTCAATCGATTCGTGAACAAGACCATTGCGACAACTCCAGAAGGGTGTGGGCCAGGTGATTGCACGCAACGTGCCAGTCCGTTGCGGCGCGGCGCAGGCCAGGGAATTGCGTGGGAGGCGCTGGCGTGCACGAATCGGGATACAAGCTGGTGCGGCACGCACCGTCCTTGTGCGGCAACTTGATTTCAGTTCAAATGACTTTCCAATGAAGAAAACACCAGGCAAGGCGTTGGCGGTCAAGGCGACGCTGCGGGGCAAGCGCAAGGTCGCGCCGGCAGCGCCTGCGTCCGTGCCGATGGCGATCGGCGCTCGGCTGCGCCACGCGCGGCTCGTCAAGGGCCTGCTGATCAAAAACCTGGCGCAGCGCGTCGGCGTGTCGATCAGCCTGATCTCGAAGTACGAGAACGACAAGCTGCTGCCACCGCTGACCGTGCTGCACAGCCTGGTCACCGAGCTCGAGACCAACATCGGTGCGCTGTTCGAACCGAACTGGACCGGCGTCGAGCACATTGCCCGCGCCGGTGGCCGGCCGCGCATCTCGGCCGGCGGCGACAAGGACGCGGCCGGCGTGATGCTCGAGCGTCTGATTCCTCACGGCAAGGGCCACCTGCTGCAGGGCAACATCCACATCGTCGCGCCCGGCGGCGGCAGCATGGGGCCGATGCGCCACGAAGGCGACGAGGTCGGCTACGTGCTCGAAGGCCGGCTCGACCTGAACATCGACGACAAGCTGCACGAGCTGGGCCCCGGCGATTCGTTCGCGTTTCCCTCCAACCTGGCGCACACCTACCGCAACCCGGGGCTGGAGGTGACGCGGGTGCTGTGGATCAACACGCCGCCCACCTTTTAGGCCACGGGTTGGCACACCGCTTGCGGCGTGAGTTGCAGAATAGTCAACCGAGGTGAATCAGATGCCGTGGTGCGGAAGAAGGTGAGTCGATGACCTGGTCCATCCTGGCGCGTGACGCGAGCGGCCGCTTCGGCGTCGCGATCGCAAGCCGCTTCTTCGCGGTCGGGGCGCTGTGCGTGCACACGCGGCGCGGCGTCGGCGCGCTCGCGACGCAGGCGCTGATGAACCCGCTGTACGGCCCGGCCGGGCTGGAGCTGCTGAGCGCTGGGCGATCGGCCGCGGAGGTCGTAGGAACATTGACGGCCGCGGACGCCGGGCGCGCACAGCGCCAAGTGCACGTGCTGCCCGCGGTGGGTGCGGGCGCAGCGCACACGGGCGCAGGCTGCATCGACTGGTGTGGTCACGAGGCGTTCGATGGGTTCAGCGTGGCCGGCAACATGCTCGCCGGGCCGCAGGTGCTCGCGGCGACCGCACAGGCCTACCTCGCGGCCGTCGGCCTGCCGCTGGCCGAACGCCTGCTGGCCGCGATGGCGGCGGGCGAGGCGGCAGGCGGAGACAAGCGCGGCAAGCAGGCCGCGGCGTTGCGCATTCACGGCGACGAAGACTATCCGCAGCTCGACATCCGGGTCGACGGCCACGCCGAGCCCATCGTCGAGCTGCAGCGCCTGTACGCGAAGAGTCTGGAGCGTTATCAGCCCTTCGTCGCCTGCCTGGCCGGTCGCCACGACCCGGTGGGTTTGACGGATCGCACCGAGATCGAGGCGCGAATTGCTGCAGCCCATGCCGGCTTCCACGCCGCCCCGCACGAGCGCACGAGATGACGGCCGTGCTCGACGTGCGCGAACTGCGCACCTTGTTCAACACCGACGACGGCGAGTTCGCGGCCGTCGACGGCGTGAGCTTCTCGGTCGAGGCCGGGCGCACGCTGGCGATCGTCGGCGAGTCGGGCTGCGGCAAGAGCGTGACCGCGCTGTCGATCATGGGCCTGGTGCCGAGTCCGCCGGGTCGCATTGCCGGCGGGTCGATCCGCTTCGAAGGCACCGAGCTCGTCGGCGCGCCGGAGTCGCGGTTGCAGGACCTGCGTGGCAACGGCATCGCGATGATCTTCCAGGAGCCGATGTCGTCGCTGAACCCGGTGTTCACGATCGGCGAGCAGATCGTCGAAGGTCTGCTGCGGCACCGCAAGATCAGCCGGGCCGAGGCCACCCTGCGCGCGATCGCGATGCTGACCAAGGTGCGCATCCCGGCGCCCGAGCAGCGCTTTCACGAACACCCGCACAAGCTCTCGGGCGGCATGCGCCAGCGCGCGATGATCGCGATGGCGCTGGCCTGCGAGCCGCGCTTGCTGATCGCCGACGAGCCGACGACGGCGCTCGACGTGACCATCCAGGCGCAGATCCTCGACCTGATGCGCACGCTGCAGACCGAGACCGGCACCGCGGTCATCCTGATCACGCACGACCTCGGCGTGGTTGCCGAAGTGGCCGACGAGGTGGTCGTGATGTATGCCGGCCGCGTCGTCGAGCGGGCGCCGGTGCAGACCTTGTTCGATGTGCCGCAGCACCCGTACACCGTCGGCCTGCTCGGCTCGGTGCCTCGGCTCGACGTGCAGCGCACCCGGCTCGCGGCCATCGAAGGCCAGGTGCCGAACCCGCTGCGACGCGGCACCGGCTGCGGCTTTGCCGAGCGCTGCCCGTTCGCCGACGCGCGCTGCCGCGCCGAGGCGCCGGCCTTGCACGAGGTCGGCGCGCAACACCAGTCGGCGTGCTGGAAGGCGCCGCTCGACGCGCAGATGTTGGTGGCTGCATGAGCCCGACGGGCCGCCCCGAGGGCGAATACCGCAGTGCGAAGCACGAAGGTTTTCCAATGAGCGATGGCGCACTCCTGCAGGTCGACGGCCTGGTCAAGCATTTCCCGGTGCGCCGCGGTCTGTTCGGGCGCGTTGCCGGTGCGGTGCGCGCGGTCGATGGCGTGAGCCTGCAGATCGCCGCCGGCGAAACGCTCGGCGTGGTCGGCGAATCGGGCTGCGGCAAGTCGACGCTGGGCCGGCTGGTGCTGCGCTTGATCGAGCCGAGCGCGGGCCGTGTGCGCTTCGACGGCAGTGAACTCGGCCTGCTCTCCGCCGCCGCGTTGCGGGCCCGGCGCCGCGCGATGCAGATCATTTTTCAAGACCCGTACTCGTCGCTGAACCCGCGCATGACGGTCGGCCAGACGCTTGCAGAGCCGCTGATGCTGCACCGCCTGCACACCGGCCGCCAGCGCGAACGCGTGGCCGAGTTGCTGCAGATCGTCGGCCTCGCACCCGAGCACGCGCAGCGCTACCCGCACGAGTTCTCGGGTGGGCAGCGCCAGCGCATCGGCATCGCGCGGGCGCTTGCGGTCGAGCCCAAACTGATCGTCTGCGACGAGGCCGTGTCGGCGCTCGATGTGTCGGTACAGGCGCAGGTCGTGAATCTGCTGCAGGACCTGCAACGCCGGTTCGGCCTGGCCTATCTGTTCATCGCGCACGACCTTGCGGTGGTCAAACACATCGCGACGCGCATTGCGGTGATGTACCTTGGCCGCATCGTCGAAATCGGCACGAAGGACGCGCTGTTCGCCGCGCCGCGCCACCCGTACACGCAGGCGCTGCTGGCGGCTATTCCCGTGCCCGAGCCCGGCCCATCGCACGACCGTCGCGAACGCGTGTTGCTGGCCGGCGATGTGCCGAGCCCGATGAGCCCGCCGGCCGGCTGCCACTTCCACCCGCGCTGCGGGCACGCACGCGCGCTGTGTTCGCAGCGTGCGCCGGTGCTCGAAGAACAGGATGGCCATGCCGTGGCCTGCCACTTCTGGCGCGAGATTCCCGCGCTGCGCGCGCTGCCCGACGCGGCCGCGATCACGCTTGCACGGCGGCGCCTGGAACGACTGCAATCGGCCTTCGTCGCTCAGCCTGCCAACCCTTCACATCCCTTGGAGACATCACGATGAATTCATCCCGCCGCATCCTCTGGCCTGCGCTGTTGCTCGCGCTCGCGCCGCTCGCCCTGTCCGCGCAGACGCTGCGCGTCGGCCTCGCCGAAGACCCGGACGTGCTCGACCCGTCGCTGGCGCGCAGCTTCGTCGGCCGCGTCGTGTTCGCCGGGCTGTGCGACAAGCTGCTCGACATCGACGAGAAGCTCGCGATCCAGCCGCAGCTGGCGACGTCCTACGAATGGTCGGCCGACAGCAAGGCACTGACGCTGAAGCTGCGCCAGGGCGTGACCTTCCACGACGGTGAGAAGTTCGACGCGGCGGCCGTGAAGTTCAACATCGAGCGCCACAAGACGCTGCCCGGCTCGAACCGGCGCGGCGAACTCGCGCCGGTGGCGAGCGTCGATGTGATATGCACTTAACTGCGCGCTAGATTTGGATAAGCATGGCGTATTGGCCAAATATAATGTTGAGTTGATTGGCGCCTCAAAAGAAGCGATTGACAAGGCCG
>JAYVTD010000422.1:0-2295 GCA_043774765.1 Rhizobacter sp.
GAGTGCGGTCACCATCACGTCGGCCGGGTGCAGCGAAAGTTTGCGCACTGCCGTAAGAGAAACCTGAGTCGCATCGCCGGTGCGCGCGATCAGCTGCCACGCCACCGAACCGCCGAGGCGCTGCGACAGCGCTTCGCTCAGGCGCCCGGCCAGCGCCTGGGTCTGGTTTCTGGCGCCCACGCCCGCCGCCGACGAATCGCCGACGATCAACACCCGCAGGCAAACCTTGCCGGTGCCAGCCACGCCTTCGCGCGGGCCTTCGGCTTCTGGCAGGCGCAATGCGGTGCGCCGCACTTGCCGGCCCTGCCACAGCAGCAGCGGCGCGAGTGCGATCTTGGCGGCAGCGAGGAGCCAGGAGTTCAAGGGAGTGCGAGGCTCAGTCGACGAAGAAGTCGGGAATGAAGTCGGTGGTGCCCGGGGTAATGCTGTATCGCTCGAAATCGGTCACGCCGTGTGCGCGAAGCAATTCGTCGTCGATGAAGAAGTTGCCGGTCGTGATCTTCGCATCGCTGGTCAGGATCAAATAGGCCGCGTCGGAAAGAATCTCGGGATGGCGGCATTTGGTGAGATCTATTCCCGGAATCATCTGCAAGGCCGCGGTGGCGATGGCGGTGCGTGGCCACAGGCTGTTGACACCGATGCCGTGCGGCCTGAATTCGCCCGCGTGGCCGAGCGTGCATTCGCTCATCCCGTACTTGGCCATCGTGTAAGCCACGTGCGGCGCGAACCAGTGCTCGCGCATCGACAGCGGCGGCGACATGTTCAGCACGTGCGGGTTGCGCCCGGCCAGCGCTGACTTCATCAACTCTGGCAGGCAGCTCTGCGTGCACAGGTAGGTGCCGCGCACGTTCACGCCGAACATCAGGTCGAAGCGTTTCATCGGCGTGGCCGGGGTCGGCGTCAGGCTGATCGCGCTGGCGTTGTTGACAAGGATGTCGATGCCGCCGAAACGCGCCACCGCCTGTTCGATGGCGGCGAGCACGCTGGCTTCGTCGCGGATGTCGGTCTGCACCGCGAGCGCGTGACCGCCCGCAGCTTCGATCTCGGCCGCGGCGGAGTGGATCGTGCCCGGCAGCTTCGGGTTCGCTTCGCTGGTCTTCGCCGCGATCACGATGTTCGCGCCGTCGCGCGCCGCGCGTTTGGCGATGGCCAGGCCGATGCCACGCGAGGCACCGGTGATGAAAAGAGTCTTGCCTGCGAGGTTCATCTGTTTGTCTCCGGGTTGAAACACGCCTCCGCTCGCCATGCTATCGGCACTCGGCTCGAACGGGGCTCCGCACAAACGCAGCGCGGTGCTGGCGAACGTGTCGCCGTCAGCCGGTGGCCGCCAACCCTCCCGGGAGGCCTCAGAACTTCGAGAAGTCAGGCTTGCGCTTCTGAAAGAAAGCGCTGAAAGCTTCCTGGGCTTCGGGGCTGCGCAGGCGCTTGGCGAAGATCTCGCCTTCGACGGCGATGGTGTCGAGCGCGCTCTGCGCACTGGCGCGGCGCATCAGTGTCTTGCTGTCGCGCACGGCGCCCGGCGGCAAGGCGTTGAAACGCTCGGCGATGCGGCGCGCGTGGTTCACCACCTCGCCGGCCGGCAGCACCGCGTTGGCGATGCCGCACTCGACCGCGTCGGCGCCGGTGAACGGGTCGCCGAGCAAGAGCTTCTCGGCCGCGCGCACGTTGCCCATCAGCTGCGGCACGATCAGGCTCGACGCAAACTCGGGCACGAGGCCCAGGCTCACGAAGGGCATGGCCAGGCGCGCTTCGTCGCTCACATAGACGAAGTCGCAGTGCAGCAGCAATGTGGTGCCGATGCCGATGGCCGCACCCGTCACGGCGGCGATCACGGGCTTGTCGCAGCCCATCAAGGCGCGCATGAAGACGAAGGCCGGCGACTCGGTGGTGCCGGGCGGGCGCTGCATGAAGTCTTCGATGTCGTTGCCCGAGGTGAAGATGCCGGGCTGGCCGGTGATCAACACGGCGCGCACCGCGCCATCGGCCTTGGCGGCATTCAAGGCGTCGGCCATCTGATGGTACATCGCGCCGGTGATCGCGTTCTTCTTCTCCGGGCGCGCGATCTCGATCGTGGCCACGCCGTTCAATGTGGCGGTCTTGATGCTCATGCTGCTGTCTCCTGCTTGCAGTGAAATGTATTCGTGATCAGGCCACTTCGGCCCAGTGGTTCGCCAGATGCATCAGGTGCGCGCGTGTGTAGTCGGACTTGCCGAGCGTGCCGTAGGCGAAGTGCGGCATCAGTGCGCCAGCGTGGCGCTCGAAGGTTTGCAGCGCGCCGGCGATGTGGTCGATGGC
>JAYVTD010000423.1:0-2866 GCA_043774765.1 Rhizobacter sp.
GGCCGTATTGATCGACACTGCCGGCCGCTACACCACGCAGGACAGCGACCGCGACACCGACAGACAAGCCTGGACCGGCTTCCTCGGCATGATCAAGAATAGCCGGCCGCGCCAGCCGGTCAACGGCGTGCTCGTCACGGTGTCGGTGCCCGACCTGCTGACCCGCACCGCCGCGCAACGCACCGAATACGCGGCCGCCGTGCGCACCCGCATCCAGGAACTGCACCAGCACCTCGGCATTCGTTTTCCGATCTACCTGCTGGTGACGAAGACTGACCTGCTCGCCGGTTTCATGGACTACCTGGGCGACGCCAGCAAAGACGTGCGCCAAGATCCGTGGGGCTTCACCTTCGCGCTCGACGCCCAGCAGCGCACCGACCCGAGCAGCTTGCCGCAGGAGTTCGACCTGCTCCAGACGCGCCTCACCGACGGCCTGATCGACCGCCTGCAAAGCGAACGCGACCCAGCCCGGCGCGCCCGCATCTACGCTTTCCCGCAGCAGTTCGCGGGGCTGCGCGGGGTGCTGAAAGAGTTCGTCGACAAGGTGTTCTCGCCGTCGCAGTTCGAAGAGCGCCCACTGCTGCGCGGCGTCTACTTCATCAGCGGCACGCAGGAAGGCACGCCGATCGACCGCATGCTCGGCACGATCGCGCGCACCTACCGACTGGCGCGCACGCCGGTGCCAGCGAACCAGGCCAGCGGCAAGAGCTTTTTCCTGTCGCGCCTGTTGCAAGAAGTGGTGTTCAGCGAAGCCGAACTCGCCGGAACGAACCTGAAGTGGGAGCGCCGGCGTTCGCTGCTGGCGGCCGGCGGTTATGCGCTGATCGGCCTGGTGTTCCTCTGTGCCACGACCGCCTGGACGATCAGCTACATCAACAACCGCAAGTACGTCGCTGAAGTGACGGCCAAGGTCGACAGCGTGCGCCAGCTGGTGCAGGCCACGCCGAACCGCGCTTCTTCCGACATCACCGTGCTGCTGCCGGCGCTGGCCGCCACCAAGGCGCTGGCGGTCGAAGAACAGGCCAGCAGCGTGCCGTGGTCGCTGGGCTTCGGCCTGTACCAGGGCCGCAAGCTCGACTCGGCCACGCAGCAGGTCTACAAGCGCATGCTGGTGGATGCGGTGCAGCCGCGCATCGCGCTGCGGGTGGAGGACCAGCTCAAGCGCAGCTTCGACAACCCCGAGTCGCAGTACGAGGCCTTGAAGGCCTACATGATGCTGCAGGACCCGGAGCACTTCGACCCGCAGGCGCTCAAGCTCTATGCGATGGTCGACTGGGAAGTGAACCTGCCGCGCGACGTGACAACCGAGCAGCGCGCTGCACTCGAATCGCACCTCGACGCGCTGCTGGCGCAAGGCGCCACGGTCTCGCCGCTGCCCGAAGACAAGGCGCTGATCGCACAGGTGCGGGCCAAGCTCGCTTCGGTGCCGCTGGCGCAGCGGGTCTACAACCGGATTCGCCTGCAAGGCGCGGGCGCCGATATCCCAGAGTTCAGCATCGCCAAGGCGGCCGGCACGAGCGCGCCGCTCGTCTTCACGCGCGCTAGCAACCAGCCGATCACGCGCGGTGTGCCGGGCCTGTTCACGTACGACGGCTATTACAAGGGCTTTCAGCCGGAAGTCGAGAAGACGACCAAACAGCTTCGCGACGAAGAAGGCTGGGTGCTCGGCCTGCCCGAGGCTTCGCGATCGGCCGCCTTGCGCGACCCGCTCGCGCTCGGCCGCCTGACCGACGAAGTGCGGCGCGCCTACCTGATCGAGTACGCGAAGCTGTGGGAAACCTATATCGCCGACATCCGCATGCTGCCGATGGGCAACCTGGCGCAGTCGGTGCAGATGGCGCGCATTCTCTCGGCGCCCGACAACCCGCTCGCGCCGCTGATGCGTGCGCTGGTGCGCGAGACCACACTCACCGCCACCGAGTCGAAGTCGGTCGTCGAGCAGGCCAGCGACAAGGCCAAGAGCACGATCGACAAGTCGCGCGAGCAGTTGCTCAGCATGCTGCGTGACAAGAACGCGCCGGCCGCCGCGCCGGTGGCGCGCATCGAACGCATCGTCGACGACCGCTTCGAAGGACTGCGTCAGCTCGTCAAGCCGGGCGCGCCCGGCGGGCCGGCGCCGCTCGACGGCACGATCGCGCTGATCAACGAGGTCTACGCCTTGCTCAACGCCGCCGACACCGCGGTGAAAGGTGGCAACGCACCACCGCCGTCCGAAGTGCCGAACAAGGTCAAGGGTGAAGCGGCGCGCTTGCCCGAGCCCTTGCGCAGCTTGATGAACACGCTCTCGGCCAGCAGCGGCAAGGCCGTGGCGCGCGAGATGCGCAGCAACATCAGCAGCGGCGTCAACTCGAGCATCGGCGAGTTCTGCCGCCAGGCGATCACCGGGCGCTACCCGTTCTCGCGCAACAGCACGACCGACGTGACACAAGACGACTTCTCGCGCCTGTTCTCGCCCGGCGGCCTGTTCGACGAGTTCTTCCAGAAGAACCTCGCTGCGCTGGTCGACACCAACACCCGGCCCTGGAGCTTCCGCCAGCTCGGGGAGACATCGCTGGGCAAGGACAGCGGAACACTGGCGCAGTTCCAGCGTGCCGCCGTCATTCGCGACACCTTCTTCCGCTCGGGTGGCAAGGCCGCCGGCTTGCGGCTCGACTTCAAACCGCAAGAGATGGACGAGTCGATCACGCAGTTCACGCTCGACCTTGACGGCCAACTCGTGAAGTACGCACACGGCCCGCAGATTCCGACCGCCGTGCAGTGGCCCGGCCCGAAGGGCAGCACCCAGGTGCGGGTGCAGTTGCAGCCGGCGATCGCGGGCGGCACCTCAGGGCTGGTGACCGAAGGGCCGTGGGCGCTGTTCCGCATG
>JAYVTD010000424.1:0-2658 GCA_043774765.1 Rhizobacter sp.
GCTGCCCCTCGTTTGGCTCTGATCCCCTGACGCTCACGCGTATTCAGGACGCCTGCAGTTCCTCGCGCAACACGCGCCTGAGCGCGGCCACCGTCAAAGGCTCGCTCTTCTTCACCTGCTTGACCTTCGTGACCGCCAGCGCCTCGCGAAGCGCCGCATTGATGAGCGTCTGGTAGCCGCTGCCGACGCCTTCCGCCTTGGCACGGAAGGCTTCGATCACGTCGGTGTCGAGCATGATCGTGATGCGGGTCTTGCCCTTCGACGGGATGACCGCGCCACGTTTGCCTTTGCTGAAATCGTATTCGTCACGCATGGTATTGCTCCGATTCGCCACGACGGGCCTTGCGAGCGGAAATCAAGCGCGCCCGTTCGCCGCGCTGGATGTGAACGACCACGAGCACACGACCCAAGGCGTCAAGGCCCAGCGTCACGAAGCGTTGCTCGCCGACGGCATCAGGGTCTTCGACGGTGACTGCCCTGTCGTCACGCAGCGCCTGCTCTGCGTGCGCAAAGCTCACGCGGTGCTTGCGCAGATTGGAGCGCGCCTTGATTGGATCGAACTCGATTTTCACCGCTCAAGTATGCATATGCAATGCATATTGTCAAGCAATGCTGATTCGGAGCAGGAGACGCCCTGTCAAAGTGAGGGTGAGCATTCGGTGAATGCGGCTATTGGGTTCGCACGTCGCCCTTCGTCGGGTAGCGGCCGCAGACAACGCTACCGGGGTTGACTGCGTTAGCGGCAACCTGCCGCTAACGCATTGCGTTGACCGCCGAAGGTGCCGCCCACCTCAGCCGGGCTGCTCCAGTTTCCTGACAGCCAGTTGCCCGCGTCAATGCCGCCCGCGAACTGCGCCAGCCCGGCGAAACCCACCGCGGCCGAGGTGCGGCGAGCGCCGAGGCCGAGCCGCAAGACCGCGCCCAAGCCGGGCATGGCGGCGCCACCCGCGGGGCCGGCCGTGCCGGCGATGACGCCGGTGTAGGCGTCGACGGTCACACTCCAGGTTCCGGCGCTGCTGCCCACGTAGCTGCCCTGGTAAGCGCCGGCCACGTCGCAGTACAAGGGCGCCGCCGGCATGCCGCCGGCGTTCGGGCTCGTGAGCACCAGCAGCACGAAGCGCGGCGAGTCGAGCAGCAGCGTCGTGAAGACGAACTGCAGGACTTCGAGCGCCGCGTCGTGGGCATCGGCAGGTGTCGCGATGAATGGCCCGTTCACGAAGTCGAGGTTGCGCGGCAGCAGCGCTTCCGGGTCGAGACGCACCAACCAGTCGAGCACGTTCACGGTCGCGTCGATCAGGTCGAGCGGGTTGATCAGCAACAGGCCGAGCGGCAGCTCGAACAGGCCGTTGGCGTCGAAGCGCGCCGCCGAGCTGACGACGGCGTGCGACATCGGCGTGAGGTTGAGCGTGTTCTGCGTGGCGCGCGAGCCGAGCGACACGCCCACGTAACCCTGCGTGTTCGCCGTGGGCGTGCAGTTGGGCGCGGTGCCGCAGGCCAAGGTGCCGCCTTCGACCCGCGCCACCACCGGCCAGACGAGACCCGACACGTCGTCGAAGCTGTAGCTGCCGTCGCTGCGCGTGGTCTGCGTGGCGCTGCGGCCGGCCACGTCTTTGAGCGTGACGGTGGCGCCGGCGATCGGCCGGCCGGTGGCGGCCGTGCCCGACAGGCTGGCCGAGCCTTGCCCGCCGAGCGAGAATTCGCCGCCGCCACCGCAGGCGTTCAGCACGGTGGCAACGACCAGCGCGGCGACTGCACGGCAACGCAGGAGCAGGTTCGGGTTCATGGCGCGGCCTCCGGGTGAACGCAAATTGTGCCCCTGCCCGGCGGCCGATTCAGCGCGATTCAGTAACCGCGGGTGCGGTCCACGAGGTTCGAAGGAGGGTGCCCGGCGCGAAACGCCCGCACGTTGTCGGCCGCGATCAGCGCTGCGCTGCGCGGGTCGGTCTGGGCCGCCACATGCGGCAGCACGGTGACCTGCTGGTGGCGCCAGTACGGGTGCCCGGCAGGCAGTGGTTCGGTGGTGAAGACGTCGAGCACGGCGTGCCGCAGGTGGCCGCTGTCGAGCGCGGCGATCAGGTCTGCGTCGACAACGTGCCCACCACGCGCCAGGTTGACGAGGCTGGCGCCGGGCCGCATCTGCGCCAGCGATCGGGCATTGAACAAACCGTGGGTGGCCGGCGTGAGCGGCAACAGGTTCACGACGATGTGTGCCGCGGCCAGCACAGCGTTCAACGCCCCGTCGCCGCTCGACGTGGCAACCCCTTCGACAGTGGCCGGGTTCGCACTCCAGCCCGACACGCGGTAACCGTGGCGCGCGATGGTCTGCGCCGTGCTGCGGCCCATCTGGCCGAGGCCGAGCACCGCGACGTCGATCTCGTCGGCGCGCAGTGGGGCGTGCTGTTGCCACTGAGCCGCGCGCTGCTGCACGGCGTAATGAAAGAACCGGCGGTGCAGACCGATCACGGCCCACAGCGCGGTCTGGGCCATCGCGGTGTTCATCGACGGGTCGACCATGCGCGCCAGCGGCACGGTGCTCGGCACGCTCGCGTCGAGCAGCAGCCGGTCGACGCCGGCCCACAGCGATTGAATGAAGCGCAAGCACGGCAGGCCTTGCAGCGCACCGACCGGCGGGTTGGCGACGAGCACCACGTCGATCGT
>JAYVTD010000425.1:0-10495 GCA_043774765.1 Rhizobacter sp.
CATTGCAGCCCACCTGTGTTCGTGCCGGGACGGGTTGGAACTGCAGTTGCCCGACGAACGGCGCGCCGGTGCTGAACGCCTCCGCGGGCGACGGCCCCCTCCCCGCCTTCAGCCTGCAATTCGTGGCCGGCGACAAACCCGGCACGCTGCGCGTGCTCGCCACGGGTTGCACGAGCCTGGCCGGCGAATGCCTCGCCGGCTCGACGTCGAACGCGGACGCCACCGCCCGTGTCGACGTGACCGTGGGCCTGCTTGCCGGCTTGCGCACGCCACCCGCAGCGGCACTCACCACGCGTGGCAGCGTCGATGCCGACGGCGCAGCGTTCGGCGCGCACAACGCCGACCCGGCGACCGGCTTGGCCCTTCACGCCGGTGCCGGCATCGCGGCCGGCCAGGCCCGCCTGACAGTGCCCGCCGGTGCGCCGGCGGCCAGCGCGTTACTGAGCGGCGATGCGGGCCTGGCCGCGCTGAGTGCTGATCGGTTTTTCGCGTCGTACTTCGGCCTCGACAAGCAACGCTGGAAGGCCCAGCCCGCAGTCAAGCGCCTCGTCTGCAGCAGCGACTGCGGCGCGGCGATCACTGCCGCAGCGGCCGCCACCGATGGCAGCGCCCTGATCTGGATCGACGGCGACCTGGCACTCGACGGGCCCGTCACGGTCGGCTCGGTCGAACACCCGGTCGTGCTCGTTGTCGACGGCACGGCACGCATCCGCGGCGCGGTCACTTTCCACGGCCTTTTGTACGGCACCGCGCTGAGCTGGAACGACACCGCCGTGCCCGGTGCCGTAGTGCGCGGCGCGGCCGTCTCCGAAAGCAACTACGCGGGCAACGGCACGCCGGAATTCGTCTACGACAGCAGCGTGCTGACCACGCTCACAACCCGATCCGGCAGCTTCGCCCGCATCAACGGCGGCTGGCGCGACTTCTGAGGACACAGCATGAACAAGCTACCCTTTTCCACCCGCCAGCAACACGGCATCAGCCTGATCGAAGCCCTCGTCGCACTGCTGGTGTTGTCGCTCGGCATGCTGACCGTGTCGCAATTGCAAAGCCATTTGCGCCTCGGCTCCGACATCGCACGGCAACGCGCCGAGGCGGTGCGGCTCGGCCAGGAAGACATCGAAGCGCTGCGTGCGTATTCGGTGCTCGCGGCCTCGGGCGCGGCGCGTTCCTGGGCCGGCATCACCAGCGCGTCGCGCAGCGTCGACACCAGCACCGGCTACGCCACCCACACGCGCTACACCGTGGCGCGCGAAGTCGTGGCGACGAACGCGCTCGCAGCCAAGACCGCGGCCGTGACGGTGCATTGGAACGACCGCGACGGCGCAGCCCAAAAGATCGTGCTGACCACCGTGATCGCGGCCAACGACCCGGCCCACGGCGGCCTGCTGGCCCTGGCGCCGAGCGGTGTTCATGCGAAAGGGGCCTCTTCCCGCTCGACCCGCGTTCCCCTGCTCGCCAGGGACCTGGGCAACGGCAGCAGCGTGATGAAGCCCACCAGTGCAGGCACGATCGCTCTGGTCTTCGACAACACTTCGGGGAAAGTGACCGCCCGCTGCAGCGGCATCAACCCCGGAACCGCCACCCGCGACCTGACCCTCGCCGATCTGACCGCTTGCGCGGCGATCAACGCCCAACTTCTGAGCGGCAGCGTGCGATTTTCGCAAGCGGCGCCGCCCGATGCGGCCCGCGCCAACGACGCGCCGCTGGCCTTCACCATCGCGCTCGCACTCACCGGCGGCACCTACGCCGCCCCGCCCGAGTGCAGCAGCGAAGCGGTGCAGACCGAAGCCGGTGACCGCTACGTGGCCTACCACTGCGTTGTGGTCCCGCTCGCCAGCGGCCGCTGGTCGGGCCGCAGCACGCTCGTGCCGAACGGCTGGGCGCTCGGCATCGGCGCCGACGCGCGCCAGGTCTGCCGCTACTCGGCCGACCTCGACGGCAGCGGCGCGATCGACAGCAACGAAGAGCACCCGGCCGCGTACAGCGCGGTCGACCATTCGCTCGCGAACCAGAACTTCCTCGTGATCCAGGGCAGCCAGACCTGCCCCGCCGGCGCGTCCACCGACGTCTTCGTCAACCGTGCCACGGCCGCGCACCAGCCCTGACGCGATAATTCCTGTCGCCGTGTCCCCCATCAACCCGCCCGCCTCCTTTGCCTCGCCGATGCACGAAGCGCTCGCGCTGGCGCAGCACGCCATCGGCCTGAGCGAGCCCAACCCGCGCGTCGGCTGCGTCATCACCAGCGCCGACGGCCGCGTGATCGGCCGCGGCCACACACAGCAAGCCGGCGGTGCCCACGCGGAGGTGATGGCGTTGCGCGACGTGCTCGCGCACGGCGAAAGCGCGCGCGGCGCCACGGCCCATGTGACGCTCGAACCCTGCGCGCACCACGGCCGCACGCCGCCGTGCTGCGAGGCACTGATCGAAGCCGGGATCGCACGCGTGGTGATGGCGGTGCAAGACCCGAACCCACTTGTCGCCGGCCAGGGCGCAGCCTGGCTGCGCTCGGCCGGGATCGCCGTCGATGAAGGTGAGCTCGCCGGCGAAGCGCGCGAACTCAACATCGGCTTCTTCTCGCGCATGCAGCGCGGCCGGCCTTGGCTGCGGATGAAAGCCGCCATCACGCTCGACGGCCGCACCGCGCTCGACAACGGCGTGAGCCAGTGGATCACAGGCGTTGCGGCGCGCACCGACGGCCACGCGTTTCGCAAACGCGCCGGTGCGCTGCTGACCGGCGTGGGCACGGTGCTCGAAGACAACCCGCGCCTCGACGTGCGGCTGGTCGAAACGGCGTTGCAGCCCTTGCGCGTGATCGTCGATTCGCGGCTCGACACGCCGCCCGCGTCGCGCATCCTCGACGCGCCGGGCGCCGTGCAGATCTATGCCGCACAGCCCGAGGGCCACCGCCGTGCGCCCTTGCAGGCACGCGGCGCGCTGATCGCGCTGGTCCCGGGCCTGTCGGGCAAGGTCGACCTCGCCGCGATGCTGCTCGACCTGGGCCAGCGTGGCATCAACGAACTGCATGTCGAGGCTGGCCACAAGCTCAACGGCTCTTTCGTGCGCGAAGGCCTGGTCGACGAGTTGCTGATCTACATCGCCCCCAAGCTCGTCGGCAGCGGCCGCGAGCTCGCGGCCTTCGGCCCGCTGACACGGCTCGAAGACGGCGTGGCGCTGCGCTTCGTCAGCGTGGCACAGATCGGCGACGACCTGCGCATCATCGCCCGCCCTGCGACAATCGGTTGATGTTCACAGGCATCATTTCCGGCCTCGGCCACATCACCAACGTCAAGCCGCTCGGCGCCGACGCCAGCCACGGCAAGCAGTTGCACATCAGCACGCCAAAGGGTTACCTCGACGACGTGCAGCTCGGCGACAGCATCGCACTCAACGGCGCGTGCATGACCGTCACCACGTTCGACATGGCGGCGAACAGCTTCACGATCGACATCTCGGCCGAAAGCCTGGACAAGACTGCCGGCCTCTCTGCCATTGGTCCGGTCAACCTCGAAAAAGCGCTGCGAGCGCACGACCGGCTCGGTGGCCACATCGTGAGCGGCCACGTCGACGGCATCGGCCGCGTGAGCTATTTCGAACCTGTCGGCGAATCGTGGGAGCTGCGCATCGACACGCCGGCCGAGCTGGCGCGTTTCATCGCCTACAAGGGATCGATCACGGTCAATGGGGTGAGCCTCACGGTCAACCGCGTGGCCGACACGGCCAGCGGCTGCGAACTCAGCATCAATCTGATCCCGCACACGCTGGAAAACACCACGCTGGGTACGCTGGCCGCTGGCCAGAGTGTCAACCTCGAGATCGACCTGATCGCACGTTACGTTGAACGCATGCTGACCGCGGCGGCGGTGCGCGCCTGACCCGTTCTGCGTGCCCGGGCCTCAGAGCCCACCCACCTACAATTCAGCGATGCCCATTTCCCCCATTCCCGAGCTCGTGGCCGAGCTGGCCGCCGGCCGCATGATCATCCTGGTCGACGAAGAAGACCGCGAGAACGAAGGGGATCTGGTGATCGCCGCCGACCATGTGAGCGCCGAAGCCATCAACTTCATGGCGCGTTTCGGGCGCGGCCTGATCTGCCTCACGCTCACGCCCGAGCGCTGCGACCGGCTGCAGCTGGCGTCGATGACGCAGCGCAACGGCACCCGCCACGGGACAGCGTTCACGGTTTCGATCGAAGCCGCCAGCGGCGTCGAGACCGGCATCTCGGCCGCCGACCGCGCACGCACCGTGCAGGCGGCCGTCGCGCGCGACGCCAAGGCGAGCGACCTGGTGCAGCCCGGCCACATCTTCCCGCTGCGGGCGCAGGAAGGTGGCGTGCTGATGCGCGGCGGCCACACCGAAGCCGGCTGCGATCTGGCCGGCATGGCGGGCCTCTCGCCGGCCGCGGTGATCTGCGAAGTGATGAAGGACGACGGCACGATGGCACGCCTGCCCGACCTGGTCGTCTTCGCCAAGGACCACGGCCTGAAGATCGGCACTATCGCCGACCTGATCGAACACCGCAGCCGCAACGAAAGCCTGATCGAACGCGCCGGTGACCGCAAGCTCGTCACCGCCCAAGGCGAGTTCGACTGCAGCGCCTTCCGCGATCGCAACGGCGGCCTGCACTTGGCTCTCACGCGCGGCAGCTGGAGCGCGGCCGACGAAGTGCTGGTGCGGGTGCACGAGCCGCTCTCGGTGATGGACCTGCTCGACGTCGGCTCCGAGTGCGAACACTCCTGGCCGTTGCCCAAGGCGCTGTCGGCCTTGCACGCCCACGGCCGCAGCGCCGCGGTGCTGCTGAACTGCGGCGAAGACGTGGCCGCGCTGCTGCCGCACATGCTGCCCGCCAGGGCCGGCGCCGCGCCGCAACCGAGGCAGATGGACCTGCGCACCTACGGGATCGGTGCGCAGATCCTGCGCGAGCTCGGCATCACGAAGATGAAGCTGCTCGGCAGCCCGCGCCGCATGCCCAGCCTGACCGGCTACGGCCTCGAAGTCACCGGCTTCGTGGCCGCCGACAATTGAAAGAGGGCTTTGATGCAAGACGCTGACCAAGGCATGTCGCAAAGCAGCGGCCAACAAGCCCACGTCGATGGACGTGACCTGCGCATCGGCATCGTGCAGGCGCGTTTCAACGCCGCCATCACCGACCAGCTCGCCGTCTCGTGCCTGGCCGAGCTGCACACGCTCGGTGTCGAAACGAAGCACATCAAACACGTCACGGTGCCGGGCGCGCTCGAAGTGGCTCTGGCGCTGTCGGCACTGGCCGAAAGCGACGACTTCGACGCGTTGATCGCGCTCGGCTGCATCATTCGCGGCGAGACCTACCACTTTGAACTGGTCGCCAACGAAAGCGGTGCGGCCGTGACGCGCATTTCGCTCGACCGCGAAGTGCCGATCGCCAACGCGATCCTGACCGTCGAGAATGAAACACAGGCCTGGGCCCGGGCCGAAGACAAAGGCCGCGACGCCGCCCGTGTGGCCGTCGAGATGGCAAACCTGATGGAAGACCTTTCGTGACCGACACCCCCGAGCCCGACACCGCCGCCACGGCCGCTGCCGCCAAACCGGCGGGCAAGCCTGCGCCCAAACACCCGAAGCCGAAATCGGCCCGGCGCCGCTCGCGCGAAGTGGCATTGCAAGGCCTCTACGAGTGGCTCGTCTCGGGCACCGAAGCGCGCCTGATCGATGCCCACATGCACGAGCAAGAAGACTTCGCCAAGTGCGACGCCGCGCACTTCGATGCGCTGCTGCACGGCTGCATCGTTGAAGCCGCCGACATCGACGCGCTGCTCTCCAAACACGTCGACCGCAAGACCACGCTGCTGTCGCCGATCGAACACGGCGTGTTGATGATCGGCGTGTACGAGCTCAAGCACTGCATCTCGATCCCGTACAAGGTGGCGATCAACGAAGCGGTCGAACTCGCCAAGAGTTTCGGCGGCACCGATGGCCACAAGTACGTGAACGGTGTGCTCGACAAGGCCGCCGCCGAGTTGCGCACCGTCGAAGTCGAAGCGGCGCGCGCGGCGCGGCGCTGATCGGATCGATGAAGACCGCGCGCCGCCTCGACCACATCGAGCCCTTCTACGTGATGGAGTGCGCCAAGGCCGCGGCCGATCTGGCGCGCAGCCCCGAGTGCGCCGACTCGCCGATGATTTTTCTGAACATCGGCGAACCCGACTTCACCGCACCGCCGCTCGTGCAGCAAGCCGCCGAACGTGCGCTGCGCGCCGGCCGCACCCAGTACACCGACGCCACCGGCCTGCCGGCGCTGCGTGAGCGCATCAGCCGCTGGTACGCCGAGCGTTTCGGGCTCAACATCGCACCGCGCCGCATCGTCGTCACCGCTGGCGCTTCGGCCGCGTTGCAGCTCGCCTGCCTGGCGCTGGTCGACCGCGACGACGAAGTGCTGCTGCCCGACCCGAGCTACCCCTGCAACCGGCACTTCGTGGCCGCCGCCGAAGGCAAGGCGGTGCTGCTGCCGGCCTCTGCCGACGAGCGCTACCAGCTCAGCGCGGCCGGCGTGAGCGCGGCGTGGTCGGAGCGCACGCGCGGTGTGCTGCTGGCCTCGCCGTCGAACCCGACCGGCACCTCGATCGACCCTGACGAGATGGGCCGCATCGTCGCGGCCGTGCGCGCACACGGCGGCTTCACGCTGGTCGACGAGATCTACCTCGGGCTGAGCTTCGATGAACGGTTCGGCCACAGCGCATTGGCGCACGGCGACGACGTGGTCTCGATCAACAGCTTCTCGAAGTACTTCAGCATGACCGGCTGGCGCCTTGGCTGGCTGGTCGTGCCTGAGGACCTGGTCGCGCCGATCGAAAAACTGGCGCAGAACCTCTACATCTGCCCGTCGACCGTCGCGCAGCACGCGGCACTGGCCTGCTTCGAGCCCGATTCGATCGCCGAGTACGAGCGCCGCCGCACCGAGTTCCGTGCGCGCCGTGACTTTCTGGTGCCGGCATTGAACCGGCTCGGCCTCACCGTGCCGGTGATGCCCGACGGCGCCTTTTATGCCTGGGCCGACTGCTCGGCGCACAACCCGAGCAGCTGGGATTTCTGCTTCGACATGATGCGACGCACCCACGTCGCCATCACCCCTGGACGCGACTTCGGCCACTTCGGTACCGAGCGCTTCGTGCGCCTGTCGTACGCCAGCTCGATGGCTCAACTACACGAAGCGGTCGACCGGCTCGCCGAGCTGCTGCTGCACCGGGCCTGAAATCGGTGCAATCACCGCCACAGAATCGTGTGCGGATGTGACGAAGGCATCGTTCCAGGGCCATTTTGGAGCTTCAACGCAGTGGCACTCGGCTAAGCTGCCTGGCGTGACCGAAGCCAATACCCCGCCCGAGCCCACGCCGAAAGATTCGGAGCCCGCGCCCTTGCCCAGCATGCCCGCCGACCTGGCCATTTGGGGCGACTCAGACATCACCGCGATGCAGGGCCCGGCCGCCGCGTTCCAGACCAACGCGCCGAGCGCCCAGGAAGAACAGATCCCGACCATCGGCCACATCGGCCGTTATGCGCTGAAGTACAAACTCGGCGAAGGTGGCCTGGGCACGGTATTCGCCGCACACGACCCGCTGCTGTCGCGCCTGATCGCCGTGAAGACGCTGAACGTCGAGCTCGACGTGAGCGAGCGTGATTCCTTCAACGCCCTGTTCCTGAACGAAGCGCGCGCCGCCGGCGGCCTGAGCCACCCGCACATCGTGACGGTGTTCGACGCCGGCATCAGCGACAACCGCGTCTACATCGCGATGGAGCTGCTCAAGGGCCGCGACCTGCGCCAGCTGCGCCAGGAAGGCTGGCGCGCCACGCCGGCCCAGGCCGCGCTGATCGTGCGGCGCGTGGCCGATGCGCTTGCCTACGCGCACAGCAAGGGCGTGGTGCATCGCGACATCAAACCCGCCAACATCTTCATGGTCGGCCGCACCCAGCCGCGGGTGCTCGACTTCGGCATCGCACGGGTCGCGCACCAGCACGAAGCGGCGGCGAGCGGCGACATCGCGGCCGGCTCGCCCTACTACATGGCGCCCGAGCAGGCGCGCTTCGAGGCGGTCGACCGGCGTGCCGACGTGTTCTCGCTCGGGGTCGTGCTCTACGAACTGCTGACCGACCTGAAGCCGTTCCGCGGCTCCACGCTCAGCGAGATCACAAACGCGGTGCTCAAGGTCGACCCGCCGCTGGCGAACAGGATCGACCCGAACATCCCCGAAGCGCTGGCGCTGATCACCGCGCGGGCGATGGAAAAGAACGCCGACAACCGCTACCGCTCGGCACGCTCTTTCTCGCGTGAGCTGCGCCACTGGCTCGACGAAAACACCGTCACCTCCGAAGGCGAGGTATCGGCCGAGCCGCCACGGCGCGCGCGCCCGATGTGGCTGCTGGCGGCCGGCGCAGGCGTGCTGCTGGCGGGTGCCCTGGCCTGGCTGCAATGGGCGCCGGGGCATGCCGAAGCGCCCGCAGCGGTGGCAGCGCCGGTGGTCGCCCCGGCGCCTGCTCCGGTGCTGGCACCGCCCGCGCCTGTGGTCGCCGTGGTGGCCCCAGTGCCCGACACGACGGCTTCGGTCAGCGCGCCGAAAGCCGCGGCACCGCTGGCCACCGCGGCCGCGCCCGACATGGCCGCCCCGAGCGTGCAGACCGCGCCACCGGCCAAGGCCGCGGCGACGCCGCCGAAGGAAACGGCCCGCGAAAAACGACTGCGTGAAGCCCGCGAGCGGGAAGTGAAAGTCAGCAAGCCCGCGCTCGCAGCACCACTGCCCACCGGCATCGTCAGGATCGCCGTCAGCCCCTGGGGCGAGATCGAGGTCGATGGCCGCCCAGTGGGCACCTCGCCGCCGATCAACGAACTGGCGCTGTCCGAAGGCCGGCACCAGATCGTGATTCGCAACACCGACTTTCCGGCCCTGGCCACCACAGTGATCGTCACGCCCGGCCAGCCCTATTCACTGAAACACAAGTTCTGATGACAACGTTGCGACTTGCCCTGTTCTTCAGCTTCGCGCTGGCCGCCGCGGGCTGCGCGGTGCCGCCGCAAGCGCCCACGGGCCTGATGGAAGTGATCGAGCGGCCGGCAGAAAAAGCCCTGCTCGGCGGTTGGCGCGCCTACGAAGACGCGCAGTACCCGCAGGCCGAGAAGCTGCTCGCGCAAGCACTGCAGATCGGCCTGGTCTCGTCGAAAGACCGGGCCGCCGCGCACAAGCTGCTGGCCTTCATTTTCTGCACCAGCGACCGCGTGGCGGCCTGCGAGGTCGAATTCCGCCGCGCCCGCGCCAGCGACCCCGCCTTCGCGCTCGGCAAGTCAGAAGCCGGCCACCCGCAGTGGGGGCCGGTGTACAAGCGCGTGCAGCCATAATTCGCGCGCTGCCGCGGCCTGCGGCGCCGCCCGATCACTGCCGATGTTTGATCCTGCCCTGCCGCCCTTCAGCTTCCCGCTGCGTGTGTACTGGGAAGACACCGATGCCGGCGGCATCGTCTTCTACGCCAACTACCTGAAGTATTTCGAGCGCGCGCGCACCGAATGGCTGCGCTCGCTCGGCCACGGGCAGGAGCGCTTGCGCGTTGAAACAGGGGTGATGTTCGTCGTGACCGATACTGCCGTCAGTTACCGCAGCCCGGCGCGGCTCGACGACCTGCTCGACGTGACGGTTCATGTGAAGCACGCCGGCCTGGCGCAGATGACGATCGCGCAGCAGGCGTGGCGCGCGTCGGCAGAAGAAAAGACGCTGCTCGCCGAGGGCACGATCCGCATCGCCTGCGTGAACGCAGGAACCTTTCGGCCACAGCGTGTTCCGATTTCCCTCACCCGCTCACTCCAAAAGAACAACGAATGACCCAAGACCTCTCGATCATCACGCTCGTGCTTCATGCGAGCTTCGTCGTGCAGCTCGTGATGGCGGGGCTGATGATCGCGTCGCTCGCGAGCTGGACCGTGATCTTCGGCAAGCTCTTCGGCCTGAAACGCACCCGCGCATCGAACGAAGAATTCGAGCGCGAGTTCTGGGTCGGCAAGAACCTGAACGAGCTCTACGCCGACGCTGCCAAGCGCCCCGATGGTGCGCCGATGGAACGCATCTTCGCCTCGGGCATGCGCGAATTCATGAAGCTGCGCGAGCGCCGCGTGAGCGACGCCGGTGCCCTGCTCGACGGCGCGCGGCGCGCGATGCGCGCCAGCTTCCAGCGTGAGCTCGACACGATCGAATCGAACCTGTCGTTCCTGGCCACCGTAGGTTCGGTCTCGCCTTACGTCGGCTTGTTCGGCACCGTGTGGGGCATCATGCACGCCTTCATCGGCTTGTCGAACATGACGCAGGTGACGCTCGCCTCCGTGGCCCCCGGCATCGCCGAAGCGCTGGTCGCCACCGCGATCGGCCTGTTCGCCGCCATTCCCGCGGTGATCGCCTACAACCGCTTCGCGCGCGACATCGACCGCATCGCGATCCAGCTCGAAACCTTCATCGAAGAGTTCTCGAACATCCTGCAGCGC
>JAYVTD010000426.1:0-2033 GCA_043774765.1 Rhizobacter sp.
GTCGTCTTCGAGGTAGCGCATCTGCCGGTTGTTGGGAATGTCGCTCCACACCAGAAAGCGGCCGACCGAATTCCAGGCCGGTCCCTCAGACCACAGTGCGCCGGTCCACAGGCGCTGGATCGGTGCGTTGGGCTGGCGCAAGCCATCGAACGCGGGGTCGATGGTCAAGACGTCGGGGTCGGTGAAGTAGGTGGTCGGTGCGCCGTTGGCACTGAAGTCGCGCGGTGGTTGCGTGATGGTGCTGGGTGGCGCGGCCGGGCCGTTGGGGCCGGTCTGGGCATGAACCAGCCGTGGCGCCAAGACCGCGGCGCCCACCGCAGCGCCGATCGTTCTCAGCATCGTGCGGCGCTCGATGGGGTCATTGGATTTCGAACCTGAAAATTGTTGTTCCATGTTTCACCTCGTTGTGTTGTGGTCAGGACAAACGGGCCTCGTGAAATTGGCCCCGGCCGATGCTACGCGTGCAGGCGCATGCTGGCCATCCCGTTGTAAATAGCGCCACGTGGGGCGCAGCATTGCGCGTCGTGTTCAACTCGCCGTTTGATCGAGAGGCATCGACGATGAAACCCAGCTGGCAGGTCCGTGTGGCCGCGTTCGTCATCCGCCGCCGCGTCAAGCCGGCGCTCGGTGACTTCAGCGACATCGCCCGCGTCCGCGCCGTCTTCGGCAAGCCTTTGCCCGCGCCGCGCGGCGTGCGCTACACCGACGCCGTGGTCGGCGGCGTGTCTGGCGAGTGGGTCCAGGCCGAGCGAGGTGAGTTGGCCACGACCACGCTGCTGTACCTGCACGGCGGTGGTTTCGTCGGCTGTTCGCCGCACACGCACCGCTCGTTGACTGCCGCGCTCGCGTTGCAGGGTCTGCGTGTCTTCGTGCCCGACTACCGGCTCGCGCCCGAGCACCCGTTCCCTGCCGCGCCGCAAGACGCACAAGCCGTGTGGCGCGCCTTGCGCGCATCGCAACCGGGTCGCATGGTCGTGGCTGGCGACAGCGCCGGTGGCAACCTTGCGCTCGGCTTGATTCTGGCGCTGCGCGACGCCGGCGAAGCGCTGCCCGACGCGGCCGTGCTGTTCTCGCCCGCCACCGACCTGACCGGTGGCAGCGCTTCGCTGCTGGGCAACGCCGAACGCGACGCGATGTTCCGCGGCGACAAGCTCGAGAACCTGCAGCGTGTCTACCTCGGCAATGCCGACGCCGCGCAGCCGCTCGCGTCACCGCTTCTGGGCGACCTGCACGGCCTGCCGCCGCTGCTGCTGCATGTGGGCGAAGACGAAGCGCTGCGCGACGACAGCATCCGCCTCGCCGAGAAAGCGCGCGCGGCCGGGGTTGTGGTCGAGTTGCGGGTCTTCGCCGGCGTGCCGCACGTCTGGCAGCTGCTGTGGCGCGTGCCCGAAGCGCGGCGCTCGGTGCAGGCCGCTGCGCGTTTTCTGCGCGAGGCGAGCCGCGAGCACAGCGTCGAGCAGCACGACGTGATCATCGTCGGCGCCGGCCTGTCGGGCATCGGCGCCGCAGTGCATCTGCAACAGCAGTGCCCCGGCAAGAGCTTCACACTGCTCGAAGGACGCGCGGCGCTGGGTGGCACCTGGGACCTGTTCCGTTACCCCGGCGTGCGCTCCGATTCCGACATGTACACGCTGGGCTACATGTTCAAGCCGTGGAAAGACGCGAAGGCCATCGCCGACGGGCCTGCCATTCGCGCCTACATTGCCGAGACCGCCGCCGAGCACGGCATCGACCGGCATATCCGCTTCCAGCACCGCGTGGTCAGTGCCGACTGGTCGGCGCAAGAGGCGCGCTGGACGGTGGTGGTCGAGCGCGGCCCGCAGCGCGAGCGCAGCCGCCTGCGCTGCAACTTCCTGCTCTTCGGCAGCGGCTACTACAGCTACGCGCAGCCGTACCGGCCCGAGTTGCCGGGCATCGAACGTTTCGCCGGCACGCTGTTGCACCCGCAGTTCTGGCCCGAAGCGCTCGACTATTCCGGCAAGCGTGTGGTGGTGATCGGCAGCGGCGCCACCGCGGTGACGCTGGTGCCCGAG
>JAYVTD010000427.1:0-3445 GCA_043774765.1 Rhizobacter sp.
GCGGCCAAGCCGGTGATGGAGGGCAAGGGCTGCTTGTTCAAGAAGTTTGCCGGTATCGATGTCTTCGACATCGAGCTGGCCGAGCGCGACCCCGACAAGCTGGTCGAGATCATCGCCGCGCTCGAGCCCACGCTGGGCGGCGTGAACCTCGAAGACATCAAGGCGCCGGAGTGTTTCTACATTGAGAAGAAGCTGCGCGAGCGCATGAAGATTCCGGTCTTCCACGACGACCAGCACGGCACCGCGATCATCTCGGCGGCCGCCCTGCTGAACGGCCTGGAGCTGGTCGGCAAGAAGATCGGCGACGTGAAGGTGGCGGTCTCGGGCGCAGGCGCCGCGTCGATCGCCTGCCTCGACCTGATGGTCGAGCTCGGCGTGGCGCGCGCCAACATCTTCGTCTGCGATTCCAAGGGCGTGATCCACGACCGACGCGAAGACACGCTCGACGCGTCGAAACAGCGCTACGTGCAGAAGACCGCGGCACGCACGCTCGCCGACGTGATGAAAGACGCCGACGTGATGCTCGGCTGCTCGGCCGCCGGCGCCGTCACGGCCGAGATGGTGGTCTCGATGGCACGCCAGCCCATCATCCTGGCGCTGGCCAACCCCGAGCCCGAGATCCGGCCCGAGCTGGCGCAGCAGGTGCGGCCCGACTGCATCATCGCGACCGGCCGTTCCGACTACCCGAACCAGGTCAACAACGTCCTGTGCTTCCCCTACATCTTCCGCGGTGCGCTCGACTGCGGCGCCACCAGCATCACCGAAGCGATGAAGGTCGCCTGCGTGCGCGAGATCGCCGACCTGGCCAAGGCCGAGATCAGCGCCGAAGTCGCGTCGGCCTATTCCGGCCGCGAGCTGCGTTTCGGGCCTGACTACATCATCCCGACGCCTTTCGATTCGCGGCTGATCCTGCGCATCGCCCCGGCCGTGGCCAAGGCCGCGGTGGCTTCGGGCGTGGCGACCAGGCCGATCGCCGACATGGAGGCGTATCGCCAGAGCCTGACGCGCTTCGTCACCCACACCGGCATGTTCATGCGGCCGGTGTTCGCGGCTGCGCGCGCCGCACCGAAACGTGTAGCCTATGCCGAAGGCGAAGACGAGCGCGTGTTGCGCGCGGTGCAGATCGCGCTCGATGAAAAGCTTGCGCACCCGATCCTGATCGGCCGGCCCGTGGTGATCGCGTCGCGCATCGAGCGCGCCGGCCTGCGGCTGCAGGCGGGCCGCGATTTCGAGGTCATCAACCCCGAAGATGACGTGCGCTTCCGCCAGTACTGGGAAACTTACCACCGCCTCAACGCGCGCGACGGCGTGACGCCCGAAACCGCCAAGGCGGTGGTGCGGCGCTCGAACACCACCATCGCCGCGCTGATGGTGCACCTGGGCGACGCCGACGGCATGTTGTGCGGCCTGGTCGGGCGCTTCGACAACCACCTCGACCACGTGCGCGAGGTGATCGGCCTGCGGCCTGGCGCGCAAGGCTTCGCGGCGATGAACGCGCTGATGCTCGACAAGCACACGCTGTTCATCGCCGACACCTTCGTCAACGAAGACCCGAGCGCCGAACAGCTGGCCGACATTGCCGCGATGGCGGTCGAGGAAGTGCGCCGCTTCGGCCTGCCGCCGAAGGTGGCATTCCTGTCGCACTCGAACTACGGCAGCAGCAAACGTGCTTCGGCCTTGAAGATGCGCGCCGCGCGCGACCTGTTCGTGCAGCGCATGCCCGAGGTGCCGGCCGATGGCGAGATGCAGGGCGACGCTGCGCTCGGGGAAGACGTGCGCCGCGCGCTGATGCCCGATTCGGTGTTGACCGGCAGCGCCAACGTGCTGGTGCTGCCGAACCTCGACGCCGCCAACATCCTGTTCAACGTGCTGAAGATGACCGGCGGCCAGGGTGTCACGGTCGGGCCGATCTTGCTCGGGGTGAAAGCGCCGGCGCACATCCTCACACCGTCGGCCACGGTGCGGCGCATCGTCAACATGACGGCGCTGACGGTGGCGCACGCCGGCGCGCTGGGGGCGCGGCGCAAACCGCCGTGAAATGCCGCCTGGCGCGGGCGCGGCGGCCGCGACCGGCGCTGACGCCACGCTGAACGCTGAAAGGACGACATTCACCCCATGCATGACCTTCACGCTGAACCCACCGACGCAACGAAGCAAACCCCTCGTCTCGACCTCTGGGCGATCGTCTACGTCTCCAAAGCTGCACGACCGGTGACGCCGGATGACCTGCTGCAGATTCTCGAAGGGGCACGACGCCGCAATCTCAAGGAAGGCATCACCGGCGTGCTGCTCTATGCCGATGGCTACTTTATGCAGTACCTGGAGGGTCCCGAAGCGGGGCTGCGCAGGGTCTACGCCATCATCAAGACTCATCCGCTGCACTACGGCCTCATCGACCTGGTGCGTGAGCCCATCCACACGCGCGAGTTCGCGGAGTGGTCCATGGCCTGCCATGTCGTTGGAGCGGGCAGCGAGTTACCGCTGTCGGACCACTACGATTTGCTCGCAAGCCGTCTGACCGCAGCAGTACGCACCAAGTCAGAAGCCTATTTGCTGTTGTCGCATTTCTGGACTGCTGGCCGGGAGTCGGTCGCGCCCGCTTTGCTGAAGCACAGCAACGCTGTGGCGCGGCGCGGGCTGTCTGCAAGTCCCGACACCAGCACCGCTGACTGATTGCATCATGACGCCGCATCGCCATCTTCCTCGGCGGCACGGCACGCGCAGTGGCGCACACCCTGCAGGGCTACTACGCCAGCCTGCAGGCTCACGGCAGCACCACGCCCTGGCGTGATCGCATGCTCGACTTCGATGGGCTCAACGGCGTGATCGGCACGTCCGACTTGCTGGCGGCCGGCCGGCGCTATCAAGGCGGCTGAGGGCCGGCGGCAGCAACTTGGCTCGCCACCGCCGGCTGCGCCCCGCCTGGCCCGAGTGCTCAGCGCTTGTGGTACGAAGGAGCGAGCTTGTAGACCGGTGTCGCCAGCCCTTCCTGGCGCGCCTTGAGCTGGAAGGCCAGGAACTCCGAGTAGTGCCGGCTCTGGTGCAGGTTGCCGCCGTGGAACCACAGATGCGGCACCTGCGTGGGTTTCCACATGTTGCGCAGCTCGCCCTCCCACGGGCCAGGGTCCTTGGGCGTGTCGCTGCCCAGGCCCCAGACCTTTCCGACCTTGTCGGCAAGCTCGGGCGAGATCAGGTCGGCCAGCCAACCGTTCATGCTGCCGTAGCCGGTCGCGTAGACGATCAGGTCGGCCGGCAGCTCGGTGCCGTCCGACAGCGCCACCGAATGCGGGTTGAAACGCTCGACGTCGACGCGGCTCTTGAGCTTGATGCTGCCGTTGGCCACGAGCTCAGACGCGCCGACGTCGATGTAGTAGCCCGAGCCGCGGCGCAGGTACTTCATGAACAGCCCCGAGCCGTCGACGCCGAAGTCGAGCATGAAGCCGGC
>JAYVTD010000428.1:0-8033 GCA_043774765.1 Rhizobacter sp.
GATGGCTCGAATTGAGCACACAACTCGACGCTCTGAGCGCCCAGGCCGCGGGATAAGGCTCAGGCGACCCGGAGCGGCCACTGCCAGAGTGGCCGCACACCACTTGGAGGCACCAAGCCTTCGATGCGCTCAGATCACATGATCTACGCCAGTGTGCTGGGGCTGGTCGCCGTGACGTCGGGCAACCAGGCCCGGGTCTGAATCCTCTATGCCAACGTGGCAATTAGATTGCACACAATTTAATTGCCAGCATTCGAATAAACTCACGCCCATGTCTTCACGAGCACCCGTCAACAAAACGAGCGCAGCCGCACCGGCCGGGTGGATGCAGCGCCTCGACCACCAGCTGTGCTTCGCGCTGTATTCCAGCTCGCTCGTGATGACCAAGCTCTACAAGCCGGTGCTGTCGGCGCTCGGCCTCACCTACCCGCAGTACCTGGTCTTGCTCGTGCTGTGGGAGAGCGACGCCATCGGCGTCAACGAACTCGGCACACGCCTGTTCCTCGACTCCGGCACGCTCACGCCGCTGCTCAAGCGTTTGGAAGCCGCTGGCTGTCTGACCCGCCTGCGCGCGGTCGACGACGAGCGCCGCGTGATCGTCTCGCTCACGGCCGCCGGCCGAGCGTTGCGTCGCAAGGCGCAGCACGTGCCGAACGAAGTCGCCTGCGCGTCGGGCTGCGAACTCGACGAACTTGCCGACCTGACACGGCGGCTGCAGGCGCTGCGCGCCAACGTCGGCCAACACATCGAATCCTGAATTCCCTTCCTTCTTCTCCTCCCCGCAAAAATGGAAAACACCATGTCGATCGAAAAAGTTCTCTACACCGCCCACGCCACCTCCACCGGCGGCCGCGAAGGCAGCTCGAAATCGTCCGATGGCGTGCTCGACGTGAAGCTGACCACGCCGAAGGAAATGGGCGGCAACGGCGCCGTCGGCACCAACCCCGAGCAACTTTTCGCCGCCGGTTATTCCGCGTGTTTCCTCGGCGCGATGAAGTACATCGCCGGCACGCAGAAGATCGCCTTGCCGGCCACGACGACAATCGCCGCCGATGTCGGCATCGGCCAGATCCCGGCCGGCTTCGGCATTCAGGTCGCAATGACGATCACGATCCCCGGCATGGGGCGCGCCGCGGCCGAGAAGCTGGTACAAGCCGCCCATGGCGTGTGCCCGTACTCGAACGCGACCCGCGGCAACATCGACGTGACGCTCACCGTCGCGTAAAGCGTAGGGCCGGGTTCGACTTCAGGGCGAGCCCGCTTCGAGCAGCGCAAGGATCGTCTCGACCCTCGCCTGCGCCGGCGTCAATGCTCCGGCCGAGGGCAGCGCCTGCCCGGCGGACGCGATTACCGCGCCGACCAGGCAACGCGAGCTGCGCACGACCCGCACGCCGGCCAGCTGCGCCTCGAGCAGCGCCACCTCCAGATCGTGGTGCACGCTGCCGTTGCCAGTGCCTGCAACCACGACGCCGTGAACGCCGATCCGGCGCAAGGCCGCCACGATCCCCGCACCCGAACCCGCGCAGCTCGTGACGATCTCGACCCGCGGCCACTGGGCCACGTCTTCGGGCAAACGATCGACGCCGACCGCGGCGCTCTGCGGCCAGGGCCGGTGCAGGCGCAGCCGCGCTTCTTCGACCTGCGCGATCGGGCCCGCATCGCCCGAACCAAACGCCGCCAGCCGGTAGGTGTGGCGCTTGCGCACCTCGAGCCCGGAATGAACCTCGCCGGCCAGCACCGCGACCACCCCGCTCGCGCCCGCTGATCGCGCCACGGTCACCGCGTCGAGCAGGTTCTGCGGCCCGTCGGCGAGCAGCGCGGTGGCCGGCCGCATCGCGGCGGTCAGCACGACCGGCTTGGCCGGGGCCAGCACACGCTGCAGAAAGTACGCGGTCTCTTCGAGCGTGTCGGTGCCGTGCGTGATGACGATGCCGGCCACCTCGGGCCGCGCCAGGTGATGCGCGACGCGCAAGGCCAGCCCACGCCAGACCACGAAGCCCATGTCCTTGCTGTCGATCTGGCTCACCTGCTCGGCTTCGAGCGCCTGGCCTGCCAGCGCCGGCACCGCAGCGAGCAACTGCGCCACGCCGATCTGCGCGGCGCTGTAGCCGACGTTGTCGGAGGCGTTTTTCGCCATGCCGGCGATGGTCCCGCCGGTGCCCAGGATCACGACCGTCTGCTCGATGTTTTGCATTTTTCTCGAAGCTGGATGAAAATACAGGTACTGGATGAATCGCCAGCCAGCCGCGCCGCGGCCACAGGGCTGGTCATGATGAAGGAATTCCGTGTACGAAAAACCGAAACTCACCGACCGCCAGCAACAGATTCTCGAACTTGTGCAAAGCGCCATCGAACGCACCGGTGCGCCACCCACCCGCGCCGAGATTGCGGCCGAGCTCGGCTTCAAGTCGGCCAACGCCGCCGAAGAGCACTTGCAGGCGCTGGCACGAAAAGGTGTGATCGAGCTGATCGGCGGCACCTCGCGCGGCATCCGGCTGCGCTCGGAAACCTTGCGGGCGCTCAACGAATCTCGCGGCAAGCAGTTCAGCCTGCCTTTGCCGAGCCTGTCGCAACTCACGCTGCCACTGGTGGGCCGGGTGGCCGCCGGCAGCCCGATCCTGGCGCAAGAGCACATCGACCAGACCTATCTGGTCGAGGCCAGCATGTTCCCGAGCCGCCCCGATTACCTGTTGAAGGTGCGTGGCATGAGCATGCGCGATGCCGGCATCATTGACGGCGACCTGCTCGCCGTGCAAAAAGCCAAGGACGCCAAGAACGGCCAGATCGTCGTGGCCCGGCTCGGTGACGAAGTGACCGTGAAGCGCTTCCGGCGCACCCGCGGCACGGTCGAGCTGATCCCCGAGAACCCCGACTTCAAGACCATCGTCGTCGGAGGCGATGTCGACTTCGAGCTCGAAGGCCTGGCCGTGGGCCTGATCCGCAACAACATGATGATGTGAGCGCCATGGGTGTCACGATCAAATCGCCCAAGGCTGCCAGCGCTGCCGAGTGTCTGGCGCTGGAGCAGTTGCCCAACATCGGCCCTTCGCTCGCGGCCGACCTGCGGCTGATCGGCATCCAGCACCCGAAAGAGTTGCGTGGCAAAGACGCTTTCGTGCTGTACCAGAAACTGTGCTCCGCCACCGGCCAGCGCCACGACCCCTGCGTGCTCGACACCTTCATGGCCGCCACCGACTTCATGGGCGGCGCCCCCGCTGCACCGTGGTGGCACTACACGGCGCAGCGCAAAGCGCTGTTCGGGCAGGTCTGACAACGCGCGGCCGAACTGGCGCCGGTCGGGGCCTCATTTCCGGCTTTCAGCTTTGGCTGCGACGCGAACAATGAGATCCATGCTTGCTGAAGTGGCGAGCCCGAGGATCGTCGATGTTCGCCCTGGCCCTGAAGCGCTTCCTGAACGCCACATCGGAACCCACCATTTGGGTGCACAGCCGGGTGTGCCCGCCGAAGCCACGCCATCCGTTGCGCGCCGGCCAGTGGCGCGAATGGCTGACCGGCATCCCAGACACGCGTTTACCGGGTGACTCGCCCGCCGCAGCCGCGCCGAACCGCAGCGAGACCCGGCTCACGAACGTTCGAAGCGAGTTCATACACGCCCTCGACGACATCCCCGGCCACGCGGCCGACGACGTCACTGCCCAGATCTACGCCGCCGCGTCGATGCACGACCTGTGGCACTTGCGGCTCGACGTGTTCAACCATGTGTCGTGCCACCACGACCAGGCCGAAGCCGAGCATCGCCTACTGCAACTGAACCGGCACTTCCCGACACGCTCACCGCGCTCAGGCTTCGGCGCGCTGAACGGCCGCTAGCCGGTTCTAGCGCGAGCTGAACGCAAGTTTCAGCCCGAGGCCGACAAACAAGGCAGCGGCGGCACGCTGCAGCCACAGACCGAAGCGCGCGCTGCCGCTGCGCCCTGCGAGGCCCTGGCGCACCCGGTGTGTCAACAGCGCCACGACGATGTTCACCACGACGCCGCCGACCGTGAACACCAGGCCGAGTGCCAGGAACGACAGCGCCTGCTGCGCTGCGCCCGGCACGACGAACTGTGGCAGGAAGGCGAGGAAGAACAGGGCGACCTTCGGGTTCAGCGCGTTGGTCCACGCGCCTTGCCAGAACACGCGCGAATCGCCCTGCGCCGGCATCGCACCCGCTGGCTCGTTCGCGGCGGGAACGTCGGCTTGCGCCCGTGCCCGCAACATCGAGATGCCGACCCACACCAGATAGGCCGCGCCGACCCATTTGACGACCGCGAACGCGGTGGCCGACGCCGCCAGCAAGGCCGACAGGCCGACCGCAGCGAGCGCCACGTGCAACAGGCACCCGGCCCCGACCCCGAGTGCGGCCAGCACGCCGGCACGCCGCCCGTGCACCGCACTGCTGCCGGCCACGAACAGCATGTCGGGCCCGGGTGTCAGGTTGAGCAGCAGCGCCGCCGTCAGGAACAGCGGCAAGTCGTGGACCGCCAGGCTCACTGCTTGGGCGCGCCCAGGAAGTCCATCTTGCCGAGCTCGACGCCGTTGTGGCGCAGCAGCGCATAGGTGGTGGTCAGGTGGAAGTAGAAGTTCGGCAGCACGAAGTGCTTCAGGTAGGCCTCGCCCTTCATCGTGGTCGAGCCGTCGCGGCGCGGGATCACGATGTCTTTTTCTTCGGTGCCGTCGATCTGCGCGGCTGGCACCGACTGCACGTAATCCATCACCTTTCGAACGCGCTCGCGCAATTCGGCGAAGCTGGTTTCGTTGTCTTCGAACTTGGGCGATTCAACACCCGCCAGACGCGCCACCGCGAACTTGGCACCGTCGCAGGCGATCTGGATCTGGCGCGTGAACGGCAGCATGTCGGGTGCCAGGCGCGCGCTCAGGTAGACGCTGGGATCGAACTTCTTTGCGGCTGCGTGGGCTTCGGCCTTGTCGAGCCATTGGCCCAGGTTGCTGAGCATTCGAACGAACACGGGCACGCTGGCCGAATGCATGGTGATGGACATGTTTGTCGTGTCTCAGAATGTGAAGCGAGCATGCTACAGGCCTTCGCGCACACGTGCACAATCGCTGCCAACGACGAAAACAGCTGCGACCTTCGTGAACATCATCATCCTCGACGATTACCAGGACGCGGTGCGCAAACTCAAGTGCGCCAGCCTGCTTGAGCAGCTCAACGCCAAGGTCTTCACCAACACCGTCAAGGGCATCGGGCAGCTGTCGATCCGGCTGCGCGACGTGGAAGTGCTGGTCCTGATCCGCGAGCGCACCCAGTTCCCGCGCGCGCTGCTCGAAAAGCTGCCCAAGCTCAAGCTGATATCACAGACCGGCAAGGTCGGCGCCCACGTCGACTTGGAGGCCTGCACCCGTCTGGGCATCGCCGTGGCCGAAGGCACGGGCTCGCCGGTGGCCGCGGCCGAGCTGACCTGGGCGCTGATCATGGCGGCGATGCGCCGGCTGCCGCAGTACATCGGCAACCTCAAACACGGCGCCTGGCAGCAGTCGGGCCTGAAGGCCGGGTCGATGCCGCCGAATTTCGGCCTCGGCATGGTGCTGCGCGGCCGCACGCTCGGCATCTGGGGCTACGGCAAGATCGGCCAGCTCATCGCGGGTTACGGCAAGGCCTTTGGCATGAAGGTCGTGGTTTGGGGCAGCGAATCGGCCCGCTCGCGCGCCGAGCACGACGGGCTCGGCGTCGCTGCGAGCTGCGAAGAATTCTTCGAGACCTGCGACGTGCTCTCGCTGCACCTGCGTCTGCACGACAGCACCCGCGGCATCGTCAAGCTGGACGCCCTCTCGCGCATGAAACCGACCGCGCTGCTCGTCAACACCTCGCGCGCCGAGCTGATCGAAGAAGGCGCGCTGGTTTCGGCATTGAACCGCGGCCGCCCAGGCATGGCTGCGGTCGACGTGTTCGAGAGTGAGCCGATCCTGCAAGGCCACCCGCTGCTGCGGCTCGAGAACGCGGTGTGCACGCCGCACATCGGCTACGTCGAACAAGACAGCTACGAGATGTACTTCAGTGCCGCGTTCGAGAACGTCGTGAACTTCATCGCCGGCAACCCGACGAACATCGTCAACCCCGAAGCGCTGCGCGTGCTGCGCTGATGGGTGGTGTTGTGCCCGCGCCCCGGCTTGCGCCGGGCGCGCGCTGGTCCTTGATGTTCGGCAACTTCGTGATCGGCTGCGGGGTGATGGTGGTGCCGGGCACGCTGAACGACCTGGCCCGTTCGCTCGGGGTCTCGGTGTCGCTGGCCGGCCAGCTGATCGCGATAGCCGCGGCCACGATGGCGCTGGGCGCGCCGCTGATGGCAGGCTGGGTCGCCGGCTTCGACCGACGCCGGCTGCTCGCGCTCTCGCTGCTCTGGTTCGCCGCCGGCCATGCCTTGAGCGCCAGCATGCCCGACTACGCCACGCTGTGGCCGGTGCGCGCGCTGACGATGCTGGCGGCGGCGGTGTTCACGCCGCAGGCCGCGGCGGCGATCGGTTTCATGGCCGCGCCGCACGAACGCGGCCGCGCGATCACCTTCATCTTCCTCGGCTGGTCGGTCGCGTCGGTGCTCGGCATGCCGATGTCGGCCTGGCTCGGCGAGACCTTCGGCTGGCGGGTTTCGTTCTTCACGGTCGCGGCATTCGCAGTGCTCGCGGCGCTGTGGGTCTTTGCGGTGTTGCCCGACGGCATCCGCCCCGCGGCGCTCTCGCTGCGCGCCTGGAAAGAGGTGTTCACGAGCCCGCTGCTGATGGCCATCGTGCTCGTCACCGCACTCTCGGGTGCGGGGCAGTTCACGCTGTTTTCCTACTTCACCCCGTACTACAAACAGACGCTCGGTTCGAGCACCGAGCAACTCACGTTCCTGCTGATGTGGTTCGGCGCTTTTGCCTTCTTCGGCAACGTGGTGCTGACGCGCGTGATCGACCGGGTGGGGGCGAACACCGCGGTCGCAGTGGCCCTGGGGCTGATCGCCGTGTCCTTGTTGTTCTGGCCGCTCGGCACTGGCATCGTGGGTGTCTCGGTGATCCTGATCCCGTGGGCGCTCGGCTGTTTTTCGTCCAACTCGACACAGCAGGCGCGCCTGGGCATGACAGCGCCGGCGCTCGCGCCCGCGCTGATGGCGCTGAACACCTCGGCGATCTACCTCGGCCAGGCGATGGGCGCATCGAGCGGCGGCTGGCTGATCGCGCACTTCGGCTTCGCGCCGCTGAACTGGGTCGGTCTGGTGTGGCTCGCGGCAGCGATCACGCTCAGCCTTTGGGCCGGGCGCCGCACCGCAAAAGGCATCGCATGAGCGACCTGCCGGGCGCAGTCCCACTGAACCGGCCCGGCTCGCTGCGCGAGCTGTTCTTCGCCTTCAACCGCCTCGCTCTGCAAGGATTCGGCGGCGTGCTGCCGGTCGCGCAGCGCGAGCTGGTCGAGCGCCTGCGCTGGCTCGACAAGGAGCAGTTCGTCGAGATGCTCGCGATCAGCCAGGTGCTGCCCGGGCCGAACATCGTCAACCTCGCATTGATGTTCGGAGACCGCTTCTTCGGCATCCGCGGTGCGATGGCCGCGCTTGCCGGCATGCTGCTCGCGCCGCTCGTGATCGTGCTGGCGCTGACCGCGCTGTATGCCCAGTTCGCTGAAGCGCCGATGGTCAGCGGCGCACTGCGTGGCATGGGCGCGGTGGCCGCCGGGCTCGTGATCTCGACGGCGCTGAAGCTGCTCGGCACGCTGCGGCGCAACGCGATGGGCCTGCCGATCAGCCTGGCCTTCGCCGCCTTCACCTTCGCCGCGACGGCCTGGTGGCGGCTGCCGCTGGTGTGGGTCATCGTCGGCCTCGGTTCGCTGGCAATGGCGGTCGCCTGGGCGAGACTTCGCGAATGAACTCCGGGCTGAGCGCTGCCGACCTGTTCGGCCTGTTCACGCACTTTCTGGTGCTGAGCCTGCTGGCCGTGGGCGGCGCGATCACGACCGTGCCCGACATGCACCGCTACATCGTGGCCGAGAACCACTGGATCAGCGACGCGCAATTCACCTCGTCGATCGCAATCGCCCAGGC
>JAYVTD010000429.1:0-4343 GCA_043774765.1 Rhizobacter sp.
GCACCGCCCGCGCGGCCGAGTTTGCCGTCGACCGGCACGAGGTCGATCAACGCCGCGCCGGCCCGCAACTGCACGAGGCCAATCTCGTCCTGCCGGCGCTCGACCGTGCAACCGAGTGCGCCGCAGTAGAAAGCCAGCATGGGGTCGAGCTCGCGAACCCGCAGCACCAGGTGGTCGAGCCCGAGGAGGTTGAACTTCGGTTGGGCTAGCTCATGAGACGCCATGCACGGCCTCCGAAGAACGATGCGAAACGATAGCGCAAACGGCGCGGCCCACTCAGCGTTGCGAGACGACCCGGACCACGGCCTGGTTGTACTCGCGAAAGCCCATGTGCGCATGCAGGCTGCGGGCGCCGGTGTTGCCGTGCATCACGTGCAGGAACGGGGTTTCGCTGCAGCGTGCCGGCGTTCATGCGCTCGCCGGGTATTGTGATCAGGAAGGCTTCTTCGGAGCGCGGCTGTATCGGGTTCGAAAAACCTACGGTCGGCGAGGAACCGGGCGCGCCGGAGCGCGCGTGCCAGGCGATGTTATCGTGCCGGCCGTGCATCGCAGGGTCAGGGTCCGAGTTCACGCAGACGGGTCCGGGCGAAAGATCGTCAGGCTTCGGGCCGGTGGCAGACCGCTTCGACGTTGTGCCCGTCGGGCCCGATCACGAACGCGCCGTAGTAGTTCGGGTGGTAGTTCGGGCGCAGACCGGGCGCGCCGTTGTCCCGGCCGCCGGCTTCGAGCGCGGCGCGGTGGAACTCGCCGATCTGCTGGCGGTTCTCGGCCGTGAAGGCGATGTGCAGCGGCGCCGGCATCTGCGAGGTCTGGAACAACCAGAGCGCAGGCTTGCCCTTGGGCCCGAGGCCCAGGCCGTGCTCGCCTTCCATCACGATGCCCACGCCGAGCGGCTGCAGGGCCTTCAGGAAAAACGCCTTGCTGGCCGCGTAGTCGCTGACGCCCAGACCGAGGTGATCGAACATGCTGTCTCCGTGATGAACACGGGAGTTGAACGTTGGCTGCGCTGTCTCACCATTTTTCCAGTAGGCCATGTTGCCGCCGTAGTCGGTGTTGAGCCGGCCACCGCGCGGAGCTGCAGACGGGCTCGTCCGATCAGGCTCTCGACCTTGCGCACCATGCCGGGTTCACGCGCGAAAGAGCGCTGCGAGCGCAGCGCTCAACATCGCCGCGCCCGACAGCGACAGCAGGCACAGGATCAGTGTGCGAAACCCCGCCGGGCTGAGGCCGACGTAGACCCGGGCCCCCAGCATCGACGGCAGGATCAGCGCCGGCGCGACGATGGCGAATTTCGGCCACATGTCGGCCCTGACCGCACCCGAGAGCACCAGCGCCACCATGGTGGCGGCAAGGGCGGCGAGGTTGAAGTTCTGCAGCACCGCGCGCTGCGCATCCTTGTCGTAACCGCGCAGCGTGCACCACAGCGCGGGCACGACGCCGGTGAAGCCACCGATGCCGCCCATCAGCCCGCCGACTGCGCCCGCGGCGGCATCGCCGAGGCGCCCTCCGTGCGTCACGGGCGGCATGCGGGGCGCGAGCAGCATGGCCGGGCAGCTGACCAGCAGCATCGTGCCGAGCGCGAGCTTGAAGTGTGAAGGGTTCAGGTGCGGCAAGGCCCACACGCCGATCGGCACACCCACGGCGCCGCCGGCCAGGAAGGGCAGCAGCAACCGAAGATGCAGGCCGCGCCGCACGGTGGCGGCAGACAGCAGCTGGCCGGTCAGGCCGCCGAAGACCGACATCACCGCCGCCACGCCGGGCTCGACGCCCCAGACCCAGAACGACATGGCGACCATGCCGAACGCGAACCCCGACATGCCCTGCACGAAGCCGGCGACGATGGCACCGAGCGCCAGCAGAGTGATCTCGGTGCTCACGTGCCGAACGCGGCGCCGGCCAGCTTGATCGCCAGGAGCGGCGCCGGCCTGCGTATCAGAGCTCGTACTTGCTGCCCGCCGACGCGCGGATCGGGTGCGTGTCGTAGATGAGACCGAGGCAGATCACGTTGCCGCTGGCGGTGGCGGTGGTGAGACTCTTGTCGGTGGCGCCCGGAAAGAAGTCGATGGGAGTGAAGACGTTCTTTGTGCGCGCACCGGCCAGCCGATGCGAGTCGCTCGGCCGAGATCGCGTTCTCGCGCGTCGGGCCCCGCAACACGAACCACCGCACCGGGACGTCGAGCGCAGCGAATGCGTCCACGGCGTTGCGAATCCCATCGGCCTCGTTCGATGGGGTGCACACGGTGCCGGGGCCGCTGCCGGCTTCGCGAAAGAAGGGTCCGCGCTGAGGCACGGTAGGCTCCATTCCGGCGCTGACTCGTCGAGTCACCAGGCGCTCTTGCAGGCCGCCAGCCGCTCCTTGGCGGACAACGAAAGAAGTCGATTCGCTTCGGAGTTGTACATCGACTGGTAGGCCTCGGTCTTGCGCAAGGCGGGCAGGTCGAGCTTGCGCGCGACTCTCGTGTTCTCCAGCAACTCGAGACCGACCCTGGCCGACCTGGGATCGATGGGCCCGCAGGCGAACACGACCGCCTCGATGGCGCCGACGATCTGCTCGGATGCGGTGTCTGCGTGCGACGTTTCCACCGCCGCGAAGGCCAGCAACGCAACGAAAGCCGCCCCGCATCGATCAAGGTGCTGCATGGCGGCGATTGGGGTTCGACATGAGAGGGGCGCCGACTCGCGGCACGGTGCACGAACGCAGCACGTCGGTGCCTCAGCCCTTCTTGCTCCCCAGCACCAGCAGGAGCCCGCCAACCACGATGGCGCCGATGCCCGCCCACATCGGGACATTGACCGTCTGCTTCTCCTTGACAGAGAGTTCGATCGGGCCGAGTTTGACTGCGGTCGTGTCTTTCGTGTAGCTGAAGCCACCGTAGACCAGGCCGAGAATGCCCGCCACGATGAGCGCGATGGCGATGAGTTTTGTGGTGTTCATGAGGTCTTCGTCTCCGGAGAATGGTGCATGCACGGATTCTGCTCCTGCCGGACCGGCTCACGCGGAATCGAAGCGCCAGGCGCCACCCACCGCGATCACGCTGAGAACGACAAAGGCCGTGCGCCGGGCACCTTCGAACGGTTTCCAGTACAGCGCAGCCAGGGCACCGGGCCGACGCGGGGGGACAGTGCCCCCATTCTGTGCGATGGCAGAAGCGCGACAAAAGGAAAACCGAAGTCGGTGAGGCTGGTCGGCACGGTGGTCGCCAGGAAGAGGCCGACCCAGCGGCGAAAGTGAACGCCGGCCGTGAAGCCCCCGACCAGCACGAAGCCGGCAAAAAGCCCGAACAGGCACGGCACCACGCGGACCAGCAGGGAGATCCTGGGCTCGACGGGCATGGCTTTTCCTCGAGGAAAGTGAGCGGGTGTCCGCGCCGATCGGCGGTCAGCGCGGCATTTGATCGATGGCGTCAGCGGCCATCATGCCCGCGCCGAGGGCCGCCCGCACTCACGCTAGAACGGGATCTTCCCAGTGACGATTTCCCACCACAGGCGCCAATCGCCCATGAAGCTGAACCGCGGGTACCTGAAGGTTGCGGGCTTGTTGTGCTCGAAGAAATAGTGGCCGACCCAAGCGAACGCATAACCCTGAACCAGCGCTGCAGCCACCAGCCCCCACGTCTGCGTGAGCACCGCAGCGACGAGCAGCACGAGCGCGATGCTGGAGCCGACGAAGTGCAATCGCCGCGACGTGCGGTTCGTGTGCTCGCGCAGATAGAACGGGTAGAAATCGGCAAACGTGTGGAAGCGTTCTTTGCCGTCCATGTGGATCTCCAGTCAACGAGCCGACAGGCTCTTACGCTGCGACCTCGATGTATTCGACCTGGCTCGCGCCGCCGGGGATTGGCATTCCATCTTCGCGCAAGCCCTCAACGTGGAAGACGATTGCCTCCGGATTTCGGCCTCAACTTCGGCGACGGCGGCGCCTGTGGCTGCGCAGCCCGGAAGATCGGGGGCATACGCTGAGTAGGTACCTTCAGCCTTTTCAATGACGATGGCGTAGCGCATATGAACTCACGACTTCAGGCCAGCCTGCTTCTAAATATTGTTCAGTGTGCAAGGCGCAAGATCATCGCACGGCTTCCCGGGAACAGTGACGCGACCAGGATTGTTCGCGTGCTTGAAGTGGCGATGAGTTCCACGAGTTGCGACCAAGTACCGGCCATCAGCCTGGAGTAGTTGCAGGACATCGCTGACCTTCACGAAGGAAGGGCAGCAGGGCAGCCCTTGGCAGCGCCGCGAGTGCTCTTAGGCGTCGCGCAAAAATAACATGATCAAGTTTTCTTTCGCGCTGGCAAGACGGTGTAGTTCCATTCGCCATGGAAGTCGGCCGGCTTGAGATTGAGCGA
>JAYVTD010000430.1:0-2050 GCA_043774765.1 Rhizobacter sp.
CAACTCTCGGCCGCGCCGAGCCTGTGGGTTCAGGCGCTCGCCGATGTGGCCGTGGCCGTGGCACAAACCAAGGGAACGAACGCACCGCTGCCGGGGCAGGCGAGCGGTGCGGCACAAGCCATCGCCACCTCGCTGCTCAGCGGTGAGCGCAAGGCCGTGTTGCTCGGCAACGCGGCGGCGCAACACCCGAACGCGGCGTCGCTGCTGGCGCTGGCCAACTGGATCGGTGAGCAGACCGGCGCGAGCGTGGGCTACCTCACCGAAGCCGCCAACAGCGTTGGCGCGCAACTCGTGGCGGCACTGCCTGGCAGCGGCGGCCTGAACGCCGGCCAGATGCTCGGCGCGACGGCGGGTGGTGCCCTGAAGGCCTGCCTGCTGCTGAACCTCGAGCCCGCGCTCGACGCGCACAACAGCGCCGCCGCCAGCGCTGCATTGAGCGCGATGGACATGGTCGTCGTGATGAGTCCGTTCAAGACCGTCGGCACTGACGTGGCCGACGTGATGTTGCCGATCGCACCCTTCACCGAAACCTCAGGCAGCTTCGTCAACGCCGAAGGCCGCGTGCAGAGTTTTAACGGTGTCGTGAAGCCGCTCGGAGACACGCGCCCTGCGTGGAAGCTGCTTCGTGTGCTGGGCAACATGCTCGACCTGAAGGGTTTCGACTTCGAGACCTCGGAGGATGTTCGTGCCGAAGCGCTGGGTGACACCGCTTCGATTCCCGCCCGCCTGAACAACCGTGGTGGCGTGGTGGTGGCGGGGAGTGTGTTCAGTGGTGCTCTCGAACGCATCGCCGACGTGCCGATCTACGCCACCGATTCGCTGGTGCGCCGCGCGACTTCCCTGCAACTTACCGCCGATGCGCGCGCGCCGATGGCCAGCTTGTCGCCGGCTCTGTTTTCGCAACTCGGCCTGAACGACGGCGACAAGGTGCGTGTGTCTCAAGGCGCCGCGATGGTCGTGCTCGCAGCGCGCGCCGACATCACGCTGGCCCAGGGCACCGTGCGCGTGCCGGCCGGCCATGCACACACCGCCATGCTCGGCGCGATGTTCGGCGAAGTCCGCGTCGAGAAGGCCTGACATGCTGGACACCATCACCTCGCAAGGCAGCGCCTGGTTCGGCGGCTTCTGGCCCGTGATCTGGTCCGTGATCAAAATCGTCGCGTTGATCATCCCGCTGATGCTCAGCGTGGCCTACCTGACGCTGTGGGAACGCAAGGCCATCGGCTGGAGCCAGATCCGCCCGGGCCCGAACCGGGTTGGCCCGTTCGGCTTGTTGCAGCCGATCGCCGATGCCGTGAAGTTGTTGTTCAAGGAAATCATCGTTCCGACGGCAGCCAACAAGACACTGTTTTTCCTCGGCCCGGTGATGACGATCATGCCGGCGCTCGCCGCCTGGGCGGTCGTGCCCTTCGGCCCCGAAGTGGCGCTGGCCAACGTCAACGCCGGCCTGCTGTTCCTGATGGCGATCACCTCGATGGATGTCTACGGCGTGATCATCGCCGGTTGGGCCTCGAACTCGAAATACGCCTTCCTGGGCGCGCTGCGTGCTTCGGCGCAGATGGTCAGCTACGAGATCGCGATGGGCTTCTGCATGGTCGTCGTGTTGATGGTCGCGGGCAGCCTGAACATGACCGAGATCGTGATGAGCCAGGGCCGCGGCATGCTGGCCGATAAGGGCCTGACTTTCCTGTCGTGGAACTGGTTGCCGCTGCTGCCGATCTTCGTCGTGTACTTCATCTCGGGCCTGGCCGAAACCAACCGGCATCCTTTCGACGTGGTCGAAGGCGAATCGGAAATCGTTGCCGGCCACATGGTCGAGTACTCGGGCATGGCCTTCGCGATGTTCTTCCTCGCTGAATACGCCAACATGATCCTGATCAGCACGCTGACGGTCGTCATGTTCCTGGGCGGCTGGCTATCACCGATCGACAGCGCCTTGTTCAACTGGATCCCGGGCTGGATCTGGATGGCGATGAAAACCTTCGTCGTCGTGACAATCTTCCTGTGGGTGCGGGCGAGTTTCCCGCGCTTCCGCTACGACCAGATCATG
>JAYVTD010000431.1:0-2321 GCA_043774765.1 Rhizobacter sp.
GTCGACCACGCCGGCACAGGCGCCGCGGCCCGCACCGGACCTGACCCGCGTTGCCGCCCATCTGGTGCGCGAGCTCGGCCAGGGCTTGGAGCTCAGCGCCGACGTCGACAACCTGACGCAATTGCGCCTGGCCGACGAGTCGTCGCTGTTCACCGGTGCCGAAGCGCCGCGCAGTTGGCGCGTGGCCCTGCGTGGACGCTGGTGATCGCAGGCCCTTGCCCGTGGCACTGATCGATTTCTACCCCCAGCTCAAGCTCGCGCACCTGGCCCTGGTCGGCGGCAGCGGCGCGCTGTTCGCCTGCCGCGGTGCGGCGGTATTGGCGCACCGGGCCTGGCCAATGAAGACGCCGTGGCGCGTGGCCAGTGTCACCGTCGACACTGCCTTGCTCGCGGCCGGCGCCACGCTGTGGGCGCTGCTCGGCTTGAACCCGCTGGGCAATGACGCCTGGTTGGGCACCAAGCTGCTGCTGCTGGTGGTCTATGTGGCGCTGGGCACGCTGGCGCTCAAACGCGCCCAGGCGCCAGCCTATGCCGCGGCGATCACCACCTACGTGTTCATGGTCTCGGTGGCGCTGGCGCGCCATCCGCTGGGCGCGCTGCGCGGCTGGTTCGGTTGAAGGATCTCTCATGACCTCGGTGATCAATCTGCACCCCGGCCCCGGCGCCGGTTTCGAGCAGCCGTTCGAGATGCTCGATGCCTGCCACCAGCGCGTCGAACGCATGTTGGTGTTGCTGGGTCGCTTGTCCTCGCACGGCGCCAGGCACGGCGCCGACGATCAGGCGCAGCAGGCGGCGCGCGACGTGATGCGCTACTTCGACCTGGCCGCGCCGCACCACCACGAAGACGAGGAACGGCATGTGTTGCCGCTGCTGCGCGCGCAGGGCAGGGGAACCCTGGCCGATCGGGTGTTGCAGCAGCACGTTGCCATGGCCGCAGCCTGGGCCGGCGTGCGCTTGGTGTTGTGCGCCGTTGAACAGGGCCGTTGGCCTGACGGCAAGCAAGACATTGCCGCGCAGTGGCGCGCTTTCGCGGCCCTGTACCGTGAGCACATCGCCCTGGAAGAACGCGAGGTCTTCCCGGCCGCGCGTCTACAGATCGATGCCCAGGGCCTGCGCGCGATGGCCGACGAGATGGCGCGCCGACGCGGCGCGCGCTGAGTCAGCGCAACTCGCCGAGCTGGGTATCGCCGATCGCATCGCCCATGCCGCTGTCGTTGAACAGGCGCAGCGAAGGCTGCGTGATGCGCTCGCGAAACGACTTGCGGGCGAACAGCTTGGCCTGCGCCTGCTCGGGCAGATCGGTGATGTTGAGCCCGTTCTTGACGATCAGGGTGTCGATCACGTCTTCGATCACGCGCACGAACTCGGCGTCGAGGCGGTTGAAATCGCCGTCGCCGCCGCCGAGGAATGCCGTCACATCGGGGTGATCGGCGGCGAGGAATTCGGCGCTGTCGAGCGGCGCGTCGCGCAGCAGGCTGGCGATGGCGCCTTGGTCATTGCGGGTGATGTAGGGCATGCCGCGTGGGTAGCGCGTTGGGCGCGACGGGCGTTCACCGTGCGTGGTGCAAGTGCACGCAGTGCGGGCACCTGTTCACGCGCTCAGCGCAGGCCGGCGATGTAGTCGGCCACGGCCTTGATTTCGACGTCGCTCAGCTTGGCAGCGATGGTGGTCATCTGCACGTTGTTGCCGCGTGCAGCGCCGCGGAAGGCGACGAGCTGGGCCTCGGCGTAGTCGGCGTGCTGGCCGCCAATGCGCGGGTACTGCGCGGGGATGCCGGCGCCGTTGGGGCTGTGGCAGCCGGCGCAGGCCGGTATGGCTTTGTCGGCGATGCCGGCACGGTAGATCTTTTCGCCGAGCTTGACGCTGTCCTTGTTCTTCGCGAAACCCGGCTTGGCGCTCTTGCTGGCGTAGAAGGCGGTGACGTTGTTGATGTCGTCGTCGGACAGGGTGCCGGCGAAGCCCTTCATGATCGGGTTGGCGCGCTTGCCCGATTTGAACTCGTGCAACTGCTTGGCCAGGTACTCGGGGTGCTGGCCGGCCAGGATCGGATTGGCCGGGCTGCCGCGCGAGCCATCGGCGGTGTGGCAGGCGGCGCAGACCTGGGTTGAGATCGCCTGGCCCTTGGCCAGATCGGGTTTGGTCACGGGCGCCGCAGCGCTTGCGGCCAGCGCCGGTGCGGCAAACAGGGCCGCCAGGGTCAGGGCGATGGCGTTGATCTGGGCCTTCATCATGGGTGTGCGAGCTGGGTGTAAGGACGTTGCGGCGGGCGCAAAACCGGCGAATTTTACAATGCCTGATGAACACATCCCCTGAGGCCAAG